>JAFQQW010000001.1 GCA_017410375.1 Clostridia bacterium
CCCATTTATGGGTAGCAAGTAATCGTTGCATGGCTGGCAGGCCAATAAAAAGCGCACTTGTGCGCAGCCAGTATCGGGTAGGGCTATGCCCGAAAATGAAATACCACCGGCTATGCCGGTGGATTTTTATTTCGTTGCGTCGCCTCTTTTCGCAAAAAAGTCTTCTTCAGGAAATACTTTTTGCGAGGTGTAAGTCTATTGCGTAAAAAGGGGATTTGTGGTAGAATAGATTTAACAGAGTTAAATCTATTCAGCTAAATTGTCTGCGACAGCTAAATGTGCTTCGCACGCTAATGGCGAATTTAATTTAGCTACTCTTGATAGTGTTATTTAGCTATCGAATGAAATGAGATAATTTAGCTTTGCACAGTAGTGCAAAATTTAGCTAAAAAGTTTGGCATCTAATTTGTTCACTGATTTTATACTTGAAAAACAGGAGGTGTGTGTATGAAAAAGCTTTTGTTTCTAATTGGTGCGGGACTGGCTTTTGTCATGCTGTTTTCGGGGTCTGTATGGGCGGCGGAGACAGTTAAAAGCGGAGTGTGTCCCGAGAATATAGAATGGAGTTTGGATGATACGGGTGTTTTAACCATCAGCGGTACGGGTGTGATGCATTATTCGGAAGAGCAGGCGCGGGCACCCTGGGAAGGGTTAGCGGATTCTGTTTTAAAGGTTGTTGTGCAGGAAGGAATAACCTTTATTGATAACTTTGCGTTTATGGGCTTTGAAAAGTTGGAGGAAATAGAGCTTCCCGAGGGACTGACAGGTATCGGAAATCTTGCTTTTGCAGATTGCAGAGCTTTGAAGGAAATTGTGATACCCGATTCGGTGGAGGCGATTGGACTTTATGCGTTTTCGGGGTGTACTGCTCTTGAATATGTAACCTTTGGGAACAGTATTTTAAGAGCGGAATTCTTATTTGATGCGGATTGCCCGAACTTAAAAGCGATTTTCTTTAACGGTACAAAAAAGGAGTGGTTTACACCGGTTAAGGTGGGTTTTACAAGCTACAGACCCATTATCGGACTACCGGAGAGCGCAGAGCTGATTTTTTTAGGGGATACGGATTGTGCGGTGTATCAGGTCGCAGGAAAGACGAAGGTACTTGTTAAAGAATTTCCGTCTGCAAAGGCGGTTCAGGTGCTGGCATACGACCAATCGGGCAGGTTGATTGGGGTCAAAACCGTTTCGGCGGACGGCAAAGCAATCTTTGACACCGATGCGGTAAAAAACGTAAAGGTATATGTCTGGAATCAAGACTATGTACCTATTGCTATAACCGAGGAAGTATAAAAAACAAGCTATTGCAAGTCGCAATAGCTTGTTTTTTATACAAAGGCAGAAATGTCGGGGGCGCCGTAGAGTTCCTCGTAGTCGGGGCCTAAGAAGCATGCAAAAGAGGAAATGTGCGTAAAGCCTAAATCCTTGTAAAAGGGAATATCCACCTTTACATGGTCATTGTGCGGTTTTAAAAGCTTGGGCGGTTTTTTGTATTCAGAATAAAGGGAATTGTCGTACCAGTATTCTAAGACTGTTGCCTCCTCGTATCCGAAAAAGTCCAGAAGCTTTTTTACATTTACAATTTCTTCTTCAGGCATATCCTTTGCAGGCTTTGTAAAGTCGCGCTTATAGGGGGCGTATTCCACGAACACACCCTTTTCGGGTATGGTATGCTTTGGCGGTGTAATGGTATCGCAATACGCAAGATATGCAATTTTAGCATTGGGACGGGTTGCTTTAAGCTTTTTTAAAATGGCGTTCATGGTCATCAGCTGATGGTCGGACGGAGAGAGCTTTTTGCAGTTTTCGCATTGGCAGTAATTTTTAATGCCGTCATCTAACCACAAATAAAAGCAATCGTCTGTGCCGTACAGCTTGTCTGCAAGCTCTGCGGCGCGGTTTGCCACATAGTCCATGGCATCGGCGTTGGTTACACAGAAATTAAATTCCTTTACGCGGTTGCCGTTTTCGTCCATGCGAAACCAGGTGGGGTGGGTGTCAAACAAATCACGGGGCAAAAGATAGCTTGCTACATGCAGTTCATAGTGGATTTTCAAACCCAATTCCCGTGCGCGGTCAATATTTTTACGGTATTCTGCGGTTTTACAAAGGTCAAGCATAGCCTCTAAATGCTCATGTGCCTTGGTACCACCCTCGGAATGTATACCTAAAACTTCTATATTATTCTGATGTAAACGGTCAATCCAGACATTTGTGATTTCGTCCGGGTGAATAATCAGTTTTTTCAAGAGTATCTCCCCCTTTTTTATAATAGTATCATATCTGAATTTGTTTTTCAACTAAAAAAAGAGACAAAAATATCAATTTTTGTCTCTTTTTTGTTAACCTTTAATCCAGTTGATAAACGGGGTGAGCACCAGCCAATCCAGCAACAGATACACGCCGATGACAAACACGAATATCCAGAAAGCACCCCATCCTGCTTTTACATTTTTGGGTTCGTTCTTGTCTTTTTTATCCTTCATACAATTTCCTCCTTCAAGCCGTGGGCAGGCACATCGATTTGTGTCACATCACTGCGGTTTACATAAAGGGTATGTGTTTTTTCATTTATATAGCGTTTTACACCGAATACATCCTCTGAGAGGGCAATGAATTCGGTTTTGCCCGATTTCAAAAGGTCGCTGTCTGCACGCTGACGCATGTATTTTCTATACAGATTAAAAGTGCTTTGGTCTTCCTTCCCCCAGGGGTAAGGCTTGCGGTTATCGGGGTCTTTACCGCCGGTTACACCGGCTTCGTCCCCGTAATAAACCGAGGGTACACCCGGGAAGGTAAACTGCAATGCCACAAGCTGTGTAAGCAGTTTAAAGCTGTGGTCGGGTGCAATTTCATCTGTCATGGTGCGGATGCGCTCGGTATCATGCGTACCTAACAGGTTTAAATTACACAGGAAAGCTGATTCGGGGTAGTTTTCCATCTGGGTCATGAAACGGTTTTTCAAATCATAGGCGTTGATATCGCCACGGAAAAAGTCGAACATAGAGTCCCTGAACGGATAATTCATAACGCAGTCTAACTCGCGGTGGGTGAAATATTTTCTTAAGGTGTCGTAGGCAACCTTGTTGGAAGCATCCTCCCACACCTCGCCCAGTACAATCGCTTCGGGGTTTTCTTCCTTTACGGTTTTAAAAAGAAGTGCCAGAAAATCGTCGGGCAGCTCGTCTGCCACATCTAAACGCCAACCACCGATGCCGCATTTTGTCCATTTGCGGATAACACTGTCTTGGTCTGTGAGCAGGAATTTTCGCAAATCTTCGTTATTTTCTTCCAAATCGGGCAGGTCGGTCACGCCCCACCAACACTCGTATTCTTCCGGATAGTCTGTAAAGCGGAACCAGGGGAAATATGGCGAGTCCTTGGATTGGAAAGCACCACCGTCTCCGTAATTTTTGAAGCGGTTAAAGTAGATGCTGTCTGCACCCACATGGTTAAAGACCCCGTCTAAAATCAGCTTGATGCCGTTTTTGTCTGCTTCCTGCACCAGTTGCATAAAGTCATGCTCGCTGCCTAATATGTTGTCGATTTTTTTGTAATCTGCGGTGGAGTAGCGATGGTTGGAGGCGGACTCGAAAATCGGGTTTAAGTAAATACAGCTAACCCCTAAATCTTTTAAATAGGGAAGCTTTTGGGTAATGCCCTTTAAATTTCCACCGTAAAAATCCCAGGTTTTGATGTCGTTATCTTCCCCGCGGATGTATGCGGGCATTTCTGACCAGTCGCGGTAGTAAACATCTTTTTTGGCTCGGATGACCTCTCCACCTACATGAAAACGGTCAGGGAAAATCTGATATACAATACCTTTTTTATACCAGTCGGGAATTTTAGGGGTTTTCTGATACACCGTAAGCTGCCAGGAATTCGGCATATCATCGGTGCAGTAGCTGCTCCCACCGTCCCCTCTGCCACAGTAAAAGGTTGGTCCGTAAATACTGTGCAAGCGGAAATGATAAAAGATAAGACCTGCCTCTTTGGGTGTCAGGGTGATATGAAACCAATCGCCCGCCTGCTCCATTTCCAGATCGCCCATGTTTTGGGTGCATAAATACACCCGGTCGCATTCCTCAGCAAGGATGGAAAAAGAAACAGCAGTACCGCAGGCTACGGCACCAAAAGGGGACTTGTGTTTTGAATTCCAAGCGTCAAACTGTATCACGGCATTTAAACCTTTCTGCACACAAATAATGTCAAAGTCCCCATGCCTGTGTGCAGACATGGGGGCAAAAAGTATAAAACTCAGACAACGAAATACGGGTCAATGCCCCAGATTTCTTCTGCGTAACGCAAAATGGTGTTGTCACTGGAGAAACGACCGGATTTTGCGATGTTGATAACTGCGGATTTATTCCAACTGTCACGATCTTTATAGCGTCTGTTGATTTCGTCATTTGCTTTCACAAAGGCATCGAAATCCTTCAGAACGAAAAATTCGTCATTCCAGGTTACCAGGTGGTTGTAAATTTCGTCATATTCACCCCAGCTGGAGGAATACATATCACTTCGGAGCTGATCTAAAACCTTGTGAACTCTCGGGTCGGTGTTATAAATCTCGGAGGACATGTAGCCACCGTTTTTATAGTAGTTGATAACCTCTTCCGAAGAAAGACCGAAGGTTACGATGTTTTCTTTACCAACCGCATCGTAAATTTCTACATTTGCACCGTCCATGGTAGCAAGGGTGATGGCACCGTTCATCATGAACTTCATGTTACTGGTGCCCGATGCTTCCTTAGAGGCGGTGGAAATCTGCATGCTCACGTTGGAAGCGGGGATGATGCGCTGTGCCGCGTCTACGTTGTAGTTGGGCACGAACACAACCTTTAATTTGCCCCCGATTCTCGGGTCGTTGTTTACTTTGTCCGCTACCGAGTTAATCAGCTTGATAACCGATTTGGCAAGGCGATAGGACGAAAAGGCTTTTGCACCGAAGATAAAGGTGCGGGGCGGTACATCCATATCGGGATTTTCCAAAAGCTCGTTATAAAGGTGCATGATGTAGAGAATGTTTAAGGTCTGGCGCTTGTAAGCGTGCAGTCTCTTAACCTGGGTGCAGAACAAGCTGTGGGTATCCAGTTCAATACCGTAATTTTTCTTGGTAAACGCATCCATTTCGATTTTTTTGCGATGCTTGATGCCTGCAAATTCTTCCCGGAAGGTTTTGTCATCTGCAAAAGGAAGTAACGCTTCCAACTCTTCGGGTTTTTTGATCCACTTATCGCCAATGGCTTCGCAAATCAGCTTTGCAAGCTCTGTGTTTGCAGAAAGCAACCAGCGACGGTGGGTGATACCGTTGGTTTTGTTATTGAATTTGCCCGGATAATGCTGGTGGAAATCTTTCAATTCCTGATTTTTTAAGATTTCGGTGTGCAGAGCTGCAACACCGTTTACCGAGTGCGAGCCTACAATCGCAAGGTTTGCCATGCGGATTTTACCGTCCCACATAATTGCCATTTTCTGGTGCTTGTCGTAATTATCCGGATATTTTTCCTGCAATTCTTCGTTGAAACGACGGTTGATTTCTTCAATAATCATGAATACTCTGGGGAGTAATTCTTTCATTAAGTTGATGTCAATCTTCTCAAGCGCTTCTGCCATAATGGTGTGGTTGGTGTATGCCATGGTCTTTGTGGTGATGTCCCACGCCTTTGCCCAGGGAATATTTTCTTCATCCATCAAAAGACGCATCAATTCTGCTACAGCCAGTGAGGGATGGGTGTCGTTGATGTGCACTGCATGGTATTTGTGGAAATCTTCTACCGCATAGCCTAAGCTTTTATGCTTGCGGAGCATGCTCTGCAGACCTGCGCTTACAAAGAAGTATTCCTGCTTTAAACGCAGGGTTTTACCGCTCTGGGTAGAGTCGTTGGGGTAGAGCATGTTGGAAATCAGTTCGGTGTTAAACTTCTTTTCAACCGACTTCATGTAGTCGCCCTGATTGAATTCGCCAAAGTTTACGTCTTCGCCTACAACCTTAGCGTCCCAGAGACGCAATGAGTTTACGTTACGGCAGTCATAGCCCACGATGGGGGTATCATACGGAACAGCTAAGATTTCATCATAATCCTTGTGCTGTACCTGAATCTGACCGTTTTTGTCCACTTCCACTTCTACACGGCCGCCGAATTTAACGGTAACCGCTTCGTCTTCACGGCGCATTTCCCAGATGTTTTCATGCTTTAACCAGTTATCCGATTCTTCAATCTGATAACCGTTTTGGATTTTCTGTTTGAAAAGACCGTATTTGTAACGGATACCCTGACCGTATGCGGGGATACCGGTAGAGCTCATGGAATCCAGGAAGCATGCGGCAAGTCTGCCTAAGCCACCGTTACCGAGACCCGGCTCGATTTCCATGTCCTCCAGTTCGCCCAAATCAATGCCCAGTTCTGCCATAGCTTCTTTAAACTGGTCCTTGATGCCGAGGTTGATGAGGTTAGAGTCTAATAATTTACCGAGCAGGAATTCCATAGAGAAATAGTGTACCTGCTTTACACCTTCGTCCACATACTGTGTACGGGTGTCGTGCCAGTAGTGGGCAATATAATCACGGACCAGACGTCCTGCTGCTTCATAGATGTGCAAAGGGCTTGCCTGGGTGATGTCTTTACCGTAGCGCGTAATCAGCTTTTTGGTAAAGTCCTTTTTAATCTGATCCTTGGTTTTGTTCAACATTTTAAATTGTTCACTCGCTTTCTAATTGATCGTAAATTTCCATATAATTCTGAGCCGCGATTTCCCAGCTGTAGTTGGAACGCATACCGCGTTTTAACAGCTTACGCCATGCATCCTTATCCTGATACACCTTTAAAGCATAACGGATAACATTCATCATGTCATGGGCGTTAAAGTTGGTAAAGGAGAAACCGTTGCCCTTATTTTTATATTCGTCGTAGGGCTGGATGGTGTCTTTTAAGCCGCCTGTTTCACGTACCAGCGGTACAGAACCGTAGCGCAGGGCAATCAGCTGTCCCAAACCGCAGGGTTCAAACAGGGAGGGCATTAAGAAAATATCACTGCCTGCATAGATTTTTCTTGCCAGCTCGTCGGAGAATTTGAGGTTTGCAGAAACTCTTTCGGGGTAGCGGAGTGCATAGTAGCGGAACACATCCTCATACTTGCTGTCACCGGTGCCCAAAAGCACAAGCTGAACCTTTTCTGCCATCATCTCTTCAATCATGGCGATAACCAGATCAAAGCCTTTTTGTGCAGTCATACGGCTGACAATACCAATCATGGGCATGTCGGGGTCTACAGCAAGACCCAGCTCTTTTTGAAGCTCGGTTTTGTTAATGACTTTATTTTCGGGCTTGGACCAGGTGTAGTTTGCAAAAATCTTGCTGTCGGTTTTGGGGTCGTTGATTTCATAATCCAAACCGTTTAATACGCCGCGCAGTTTATAGTTGTGCGCACTTAAAACACCGTTCAAGCCTTCCCCGAAGAAATCGTTCTGGATTTCTAAGGCATAGGTGGGGCTTACGGTGGTCACATAATCGGAAAAGACAATCGCTGCCTTCATAAACGAAATGCAGTCGTAGTATTTTACCTTGTCTTCGGTAAAGTAACCGTCATCTAAACCTAAAAGCTCGGTTAAGGTCTGCTTGGGATAAATACCCTGGAATTTTAGGTTGTGAATGGTAAGTAAGGTTTTGCAATATGCCTTTGTGCCGTAGTAGAAATGCTTCATAAGAAGCGGAATCATACCGGTGTGCCAGTCGTTGATGTGCAGGATGTCGGGATCAAAATCATCCATTTTCAAAATGGCTTCCAGAACACCGCGGTTAAAGAAAGCAAAGCGTTCGCCGTCATCATAGTAACCGTAGGCGCCGCCGCGCAGGAAATAAAATTCATTATCTAAAAAGTAAAAAACAGTGCCGTCAAGCTCGGTACGGTACAAACCGCAGTACTGGCTTCTCCAGCCAACCGGAACCGAGAAATCGCACACTTTTTCCATGTTATCTTTATAACTTTGGGGGATATCCTTGTATAAAGGACAAATTACGCGTGTTTCATAGCCTTTGCGAGTCAATTCTTTCGGGAGTGCATATGCCACGTCGCCCAGACCGCCGGTTTTGATAAACGGATATACTTCGGATGTAACGAAAAGTATTTTTTTCATGGTGCGTAATTCCTTTCTGAACTAAAATTTTCGGCACAGTCTGAAAAAACAAGACTGTACCCAAAGATATTATAACATAAAAACGCGTGTTTGTCACCCTTTTTTTCAAAAAATTACCCTTGTTTTATATAGAAATGGAAAAATTTTTAAAAAAATCTGATTTTTTTTCAAAAAAGGCTTGATTATTTCAGAAAAATGGTTTACAATATAGTCAAAGTGGAGGAAAATGCCACGAAGTGGGAAAAAGTGGCGGATAACTCGCGGATAATGTGCATAACTTTACGGAAAGGTGGTGGAAAAGTTGCTGATAGGTACCTATGAGCATAATATGGATGCGAAAAAACGTGTCATTATGCCTGCAAAGTTCAGGGAAGATATTGGCGACAAGTTCTACCTGACCGTGGGTTTTGACGGATGTATCCGTGGTTACAGCCAGGAAGAATGGGAAAAATACAAGTCCCGTTTTGACAGCTTGCCCGAGAGTAACGAAAACGCCAGAAAGATTCGCCGTGTGATTTTGGCGAACTCTTCCGAGTGCGAAGTGGACAAGCAGGGCAGAATCATCATTCCTCCCAATCTTTTAAAGCATGCAAACCTGATAAAGGAAACAGTAATCATCGGCCAGTCCGCTTATATTGAAATCTGGGCGAAGGAAAACTGGAATGTATATCAGCCGGAGGATGACGATATCAATCTGGAAGATTTAATCGGTTCTCTTTCGGAATTTGGCTTATAATATGGAATTTAAGCATGTATCGGTTTTGCTTGAAGAGAGTTTAGAGGCGCTAGCCTTAAACCAAGTTGGGATATATGTGGACGGGACTCTGGGAGGAGCGGGACACTCCTTCCAGATCCTCAGTCGCACCAAAGAGGCAAAGCTGATTGGCATTGACAGAGATGATGAGGCACTGACAGCAGCAGGAAAGCGGCTATCAGTTTTTTCTGACCGTACATATTTAAAGAAGGGAAACTTCTGTGATGTGAAGCGGTTGGTGGCGGAATGCGGATTTTCGTCCATCAACGGCGGACTTTTGGATCTTGGTGTTTCCAGCTATCAGTTGGACAACGGTGACAGAGGGTTTTCCTATAACCATGACGCAAAGCTTGACATGCGTATGGACCAAAGCGGTGGTATGACGGCTTATGATGTGGTTAACACCTATTCAAAGGAACAGCTTACAAAAGTGTTCCGGGATTATGGTGAAGAAAAGTTTGCATCGCAGATTGCGCAGAAAATCGTGCAGGCAAGGGAAACGGCACCGGTGGAAACGACTTTTCAGTTGGTAGAGCTTATCAAGCTCGGTATTCCTGCCAAGAACCGCAGAGAAGGCGGACATCCTGCAAAGCGGGTATTTCAGGCAATCCGTATTGAGGTAAACAACGAACTGGGCATTTTACGGGATGCTGTAAATGATTTTTTTGACTTATTAGAGCCGGGCGGAAGACTGGCAATTATCACTTTCCATTCATTGGAGGATAGAATTGTAAAAACTGCGTTTAACGATTTTTGCAAAGGCTGTACCTGCCCGCCGGATTTTCCCATTTGCGTTTGCGGAAATAAACCGAAAGGCAAACTGGTGTTTAAAAAACCCATAACCGCATCCGAAGAAGAATTGGAATACAACAGTCGCTCTTCCTGCGCAAAGCTCAGAGCGATAGAAAAATTATAAATAAAGAAAGGAATGCTTACATGTCTACAAGATACGCAAGCCAGTACGAATATTATTCTGCAACAAGTACGGTCGCAAAGCCGTATTCAATTCCCGTACCGCAAGAAACGGTGGGTGCAAGAACCGACAGCCGTACCCGTACAAGAGTAAGGGAAAAAAGTAAAATCAATATCAACAGCATTCTGGGGATTGTTTTCATTGCGGTGGTATTCCTTATGGTTTTCCGTTTTACGGCAATGAATGAGATTAATTCTAACAATGAAAAGCTTGCGGGACAGCTTAAGGAAGTATCTGCAAGAACAGACATGGCAAGAATTGCTTTAGACCGCACCACAGACTTAAATTATGTGGAATCGGTAGCCAAAAGCGAGCTTAGCATGGACTTTCCGCAGAGCCATCAGGTTATCAGCGTATCGCTGAGCTATCCGGACAAGGTGGTTGTTGCAGAAGCAGGGCAGGACGGAATGTGGCAGAGAATCGGAGATTTCTTTAGCGGCATCTGGGAATACTTAGCATAAAAGTTTACTATATATTAACGAAGTGAATGATGGAAGGGTACATAGAGCATGTACCTTTTTTTCCCTATTTATCTGTAATTTTTAGAGACGGAAAAACAGGGTGTTTTTTGCGTCCGGAAAAGGAGTGTAACATGAAGACAGCCGGTAAACAAGTTCGAACCAGAATGTTAGTGTTTTTGTATATTGTAATCGCTTGCTGTGCAGTTTTGGTTTTGCGCACAGGCTGGATTCAGTTTGTGGAGGGCGATACGCTTGAAGCAAAGGCGATACAGCAGCAAACCAGTGATAAAATTGTAAATCCCAAGCGCGGTACCATTTATGACCGTAACATGAAGGCTCTGGCGGTCAGCGCATCGGTAAAAACCATAAGTGCAAATCCAAATGCAATCCGCAAGGACCGTCTGGAAAATATTGTGGCGGTGCATTTGTCACGGATTTTAGAAATGGAATACGAGGACGTTGCGGAAATTCTGGCAAGAAATTCTACCTATGAATTTATCAAGCGAAAGGTTGAAATCGACCAGTATCAGGAGATTGAAAAGCTGATTGCAGATGAGGTTATTGCAGGGATTGATTTGGTGGAAGACTCTAAGCGTTATTATCCGTACAACAATTTTGCTTCTCACGTTATCGGCTTTACAGGTACCGACAATCAGGGACTTGCGGGAATTGAGCTGGCGTATGATGACGAGCTTAAGGGTATTTCCGGGCGAATTGTTTCGGCACGCAACGCAGTGGGCGGTAATATGCCCTTTGATTATGAGAAATTCTACACCTCGGAGGATGGCTACAATGTAGTACTGACCTTAGACGAGGTTATTCAGCATTATGCGGAAAGCCATCTGGAGGCGGCGGTAGCAGACAATCAGCTGGCAAACGGTGCGGCAGCAATCGTCATGGATGTAAAAACAGGTGAAATTCTTGCCATGACTACCAAGCCCGACTTTAATCTGAATCAGCCCTTCACGTTGGTGGATGCAGATATAAAAAATGATCTGGAAGCCATTGAAGAGGACGAAGAAAGAAATGTAAAAACCTCCGAAGCATTGCAAAAAATGTGGCGTAACAAGGCTGTGAGTGATATGTATGAGCCCGGCTCTGTGTTCAAAATCTTCACGGCAGCTATTGCGCTGGAGGAAAATCTTATACGGGACAATGATATGTTCACATGCTCCGGTGTTCGGCGTGTGGCAACACATAACATTCATTGCTGGAAAACCAACGGACACGGCACGCAGACCTTTGCGGATGCCATTAAAAACTCATGCAACCCGGCGTTTATGGAAATCGGTGACCGGATAGGTGCAGACAATTTCATTAAATATGTAAACGGATTTAACCTGGTGCATCCGACAGGCATTGATTTGCCCGGTGAGGCAGAAGGCCTGTTTTTCTCCCGTAAAAACATGGGGATTGCAGAAATTGCGACCTCTTCGTTCGGGCAGGGCTTCCAGGTGACTCCCGTGCAGATGATTTCGGCAATTGCTGCCGTGGCAAACGGCGGAAAATATATGAAGCCGCATATGGTTAAAGCTTTAACCGACGGCGACGGAAGAGTGGTTCAGCAAATTGAGCCTGAATTTGTAAAACAGATTATCTCGGAAGAAACGGCAGGTAAGCTTTGCACCTATTTAGAGTCGGTAGTATCCGAAGGCTCGGGTAAAAATGCTTATGTGCAGGGTTTCCGCGTAGCAGGTAAAACGGGAACATCTGAAAAAACACCCCGAAATCAGGGTAAATACATCGCTTCCTTCGGCGGGTTTGCGCCTGCGGACGATCCGCAGATTGCGGTACTCGTTATGCTGGATGAACCCATGGGCGGTCAGTATTACGGCGGTACCATCGCGGCACCTGTTGTAGGACACATTATGAATGACGTTCTGCGTTATCTGAACGTAGAACCACGCCTGAATGTGGAAGAAGCGAAGAATGTGGATGTAAGTGTGCCGGATGTAGTTGGTAAATCGGTTTCTGAAGCCATTTCTGTGGTGCAGGAGGCAGGCTTTACCTATTCGGTCAAGGGTAGCGGTGACAAGGTTAAGACACAAGTACCCAGCAGTACGGCAAGACTGCCCGAAGGCTCAACAATTGTACTGTATACCGAAGAGGAACCTGCTGAAAGCATCGTGGTGCCTAATGTAAGCGGTATGACACCTGAGCAGGCAAATCTTGCGATTGTAGGCAGCGGATTAAATATGAAACTTACCGGCAACATTACAGGTCAGGGTGATTCGGTTGTAGTCAGCCAGGAGCCTGCAGCAGGTACACAGGTACAAAAGGGTACAGTTGTTTATGTAGAAATCAGACACTTGGATGTAGAATAAACGAAAGAGGGTGTGCAGATTGAAAATAGAAAAAATTCTGGAAGGCATTGCGTATCAGGGAGACGGAAGCGTTGAGGTTACACATATCGAGTCGGACTCCCGTAAGGTTACGGAGGGCTGTTTGTTTGTATGCGTAAAGGGGTATGAAACAGACGGTCATAAGTATGCTAAAATGGCGGAGGAAAAAGGTGCTGCGGCAATATTGGCACAGGACGAAATCTCTGTTTCCTGCCCGGTTATTTATGTAAAGGACTCCAGAAGAGCATTGGCACACGCATGTAATTTATTCCACGGCAAGCCCTCGGAAAAGTTTACTTTAATCGGTATCACGGGTACCAACGGAAAAACCACAACCACCTTTTTAATCAAGCAGATTTTAGAATATGCGGGACAAAAGGTTGGTTTGATCGGAACCAATCAGAACATGATTGGTGACGAAATTATTGAAACGTCCAGAACCACCCCGGATTCTTTTGAATTGCAGGCTTTGTTTGCGAGAATGGCGGAGGCAAAGGTGGATACGGTTGTGATGGAGGTTTCCTCCCACGCGCTGTATTTAGACCGGGTATACGGCTGTGATTTTGATGTGGGTGTATTTACAAATCTTACGCAGGATCATCTGGATTTCCACAAAACCATGGAGAATTATGCAGAGGCAAAAGCTATTTTGTTCTCCCGCTGTAAAAAAGGCGTGGTGAACATGGATGACAAATGGTCTTCTGTAATGCTCGGCGGCAGCTGCGCGTATACCGGCTACTCTGTCGAAAAAGAGTCTGCGCTTCATGCAACCCATATATGCTTAAATCAGGAGAATGTTACGTTTAATATCGGAGAAGTTCCTTTTGTTCTGGGCATTCCGGGAAAATTCTCGGTATATAATGCATTAAGTGCAATCGGCGCGACCGCAAGTCTTGGCTTAGAGCTTCCCTTTATTGCAGAGGCATTAAAACATGCAAAGGGCGTAAAGGGACGTGCTGAAGTGGTGGACCTCGGTTTCGACTTTACGGTATTGATTGACTATGCACATACTCCGGACGGTCTGGAAAATATTTTAAAAACCGCCAAGGGCTTTGCAAAGGGCAGAGTGATTGCGCTGTTTGGCTGTGGTGGTGACCGTGACGCAACCAAGCGTCCCATTATGGGCGACATTGCAACCACACTTGCAGATTATGCGATTGTAACTTCGGATAATCCCCGTACAGAAGACCCCGATCTGATTATTGAAGATGTGGTAAAGGGTATTAAGAGCGATAACTACTGTGTATTTGCAGACAGACGGGAGGCAATTGTGCATGCACTCCAAATTGCAAAAAAGGACGATGTGATTGTTCTTGCAGGTAAGGGTCATGAGGATTATCAGGTTATCGGAAAAGAAAAAGTACATTTCGATGAAACCGAAATTTTAACAGAGATTCGGGACAAAATGAGTAGAGGAGAATAAAGATGGAAATGCTGACCTTGGCGGATATTGTCCGCGCTACCAAAGGGAAATTGTCCGGGGGAACACCGGAAACTGCAATTATAGATGTGAATACGGATTCCAGAGTGATTGGGGCAGGCATGCTTTTCGTTGCACTTTCGGGTGTGAATTTCGACGGACACAATTTCGTGCAGAGTGCTGCTGAGCAGGGAGCTGTTGCGGTGGTTGTGTCAAAAGATGTGGAAGTTAGCTGTGCAAAAATCATTGTTGAAGATACTTTGAAGGCTTTAGGTGACATTGCAACCTTTTACAGAAGCCGTTTCAAAATTCCGTTCGTGGGTGTGACCGGCAGTGTGGGAAAAACCACCACAAAGGATATGATTGCCTGGGTACTGGACTCTAAATACAATCTTTTGAAAACCAAAGGCAATTTCAACAATCAGATTGGTCTCCCGCTGACGCTTTTGCGACTGGAGAGGGATAATGAGATTGGCGTAACCGAAATGGGTATGTCGGGCTTTGGTGAAATTGATGCGCTGGCATCTATGGTAAAGCCGGATACCGGGGTGTTTACCAATATCGGTATGTCCCACATTGAAAAACTCGGGTCGAGGGAAAACATCTGCAAGGCAAAGCTGGAAATGCTTTCTCATATCCGCCCCGGCGGAAACGTGATTTATTGCGGGGACGATGATATGCTCTGGAGTGAGCGCATGCGTTTTAACGCTTTCAATTCCTTTTCTTACGGTATTGTGAATGAGGAATGCGATGTGCGTGCGGTAGATATTGCATACGATTCCTCGGGGACTGCGTTTACACTGGTACACGGGGATGTATCCGTTCGGGTATGTATTCCGGTGTTTGGGGAGCATAATGTAAAAAACGCGATGGCTGCTTATCTTGTGGGTGTTTGCTATGGTGTTTCTGCTTCGGAATATGCTGAAGCGGTTGCAACCTTTGAACCCGGGAAAATGCGTCAGAACATTTTGGAGGTTAATGGTGTAACGGTCATCAATGACTGCTACAATGCAAGCCCGTCATCGGTGCAGGCAGGTCTTAAAATTTTAAATCAGATTGACAAAAACAGACGAAAAGTTGCTGTGCTTGGTGATATGCTTGAAATGGGTGATTTTGCATCTGCATCTCATGAGCTGGTGGGCGGCTATGTGGTGGAAAACAATGTGGATATTCTGGTGACTGTCGGAAAAGACAGCTTAAATATTGTGCAAGGCGCAATCCGTAAAGGCATGAAGGAAGAAAATACACGCAATTTTGAAACAAATGAGCAGGTTATAGAATATTTAGATTCCATTGTGCGTACAGGAGACATTGTGTTGGTTAAGGCGTCCCGCGGTATGAAGCTGGAGACGGTTGTTGAGCATTTGATTCGGTTTTAAACCGCAGAAATAGTGGATCTTAAAAAAGATCGGAAACGGAGAAACAGATGAGTGTGAGTATGATTTGGAATATGGGCCTTGAGGTACTGAAGGTGGTTTTTTCCGGCATGGAACCTGCTTTAATGGCATTTGGTGTGGCGTTTTTAATCTCGGTGATTTTGACACCGGTTTTGATTCCTGTTTTAAAACGCCTGAAATTCGGGCAGACCATCCGCGAAATCGGACCGAGCTGGCATCAGAAGAAAAACGGAACACCCACCATGGGCGGTATCGGGTTTCTGGTGGCGGCAGTTGCGGCAACGTTGGTTTTTTCGAAATTTGACCCCAAAGCGATTTTAGGTGTGATTGCAGTAGTTGCTTTCGGCATCATCGGCTTTGTGGATGATTTCATCAAGGTTGTCCTGAAAAGAAACCTCGGACTTACTGAAGTGGAAAAGCTGATTCTGCAGGTTGTGGCTTCGGTCGGCTTTTTGATTGCGGCATATCTTTTGGGTATGATTGACACAAAGCTTCACATCCCGTTTACCGACATTTCCATTCAGCTTTCCTGGTTCTATTTTCTGTTTGCGACCTTCTTTATAGTCGGTTTTGTCAACGCAGTAAATTTAACAGACGGTGTGGACGGTTTGGCGGGCAGTGTAACACTGTTGGTTGCGCTGTTCTTTATGCTGAGTGCGGGTAAAGCAGGAAATACCGGTGTTGCGGTGCTTTGTGCATCGGTAGCCGGTGGTGTTTTTGCATTCCTGTTCTATAATTTTAATCCCGCAAAAGTGTTTATGGGCGATACCGGCTCGCTGTTTTTAGGCGGTGTTGTTTCGGTTTCTGCCGTGCTGATGCGCTGTGAACTGCTTTTGCTGTTGGTTGGTCTGATTTATCTGATTGAGGCTTTTTCGGTTATGATTCAGGTTGCCTACTTTAAAAAGACCGGCAAACGTGTATTTTTAATGACACCCATTCATCATCACTTTGAGAAGAAGGGCTGGAAAGAAAACAAGATTGTGATTGTATTTTCGCTTATTACTTTGCTTTGTTGCATAGTTGCCTTTTTGGCATAAAACTTTGAAGGGAGGCACATAACAATTTGAAAAAAACAAAATTCCGTGTTTTTAACGGTGAAAAAGAAAAAAAGAAAAATAAAGGACAGCCGGATGCGATATTGTTTAATGTGATTTTGGTTTTGCTTTGCTTCGGTCTGGTTATGTGTTTCTCGGCTTCAGCTCCCTCTGCCAATCAGAATATGGGGGACAGCTATTACTATTTCCGAAAACAGCTTACCGTTGCCATTGTCGGTTTTGTGGGTATGCTGATTGCCATGCGTTATGACTATCATAAGTTGGCGCAGAAATTACCTTTGTTTTTTTGGGTGACACTCGCATTGCTGGGTCTGGTGTTGTTGTTCCCGGAATATAACGGCGGTAAACGCTGGATTAATCTGGG
Organism: Clostridia bacterium; assembly: GCA_017410375.1. Taxonomy (NCBI): domain Bacteria; kingdom Bacillati; phylum Bacillota; class Clostridia; species Clostridia bacterium. The sequence continues at coordinate 16,904 of JAFQQW010000001.1, forward strand.
TGTTTCCTTCCAGCCCTCCGAGCTTGCGAAATTTACCGTGATTTTATGGTTTGCATGTAAGCTGTCTGCGAAAAAACAAAAATGGAACAAACCCAAGGATCCCAAAACCTTTGTGAAATATTTCGTGCAGGATTTTGTACCGTATCTGGGCTTTTTGGCGATATTTGTGGTTCTGCTCATGCTTGAACCGCATTTCAGCTGTACCATTTTAATTTTTGCGGTTGGTATGGTGATGCTGTTTGTTGCAGGCATGAACTGGGGATATCTGGTTGCCATTGCGGCGCCGGTTCTGACGTTGGGTGTGTGGTTGGTTTCTTTCGGTTACAGAAGTGCCCGTATTGCAAGTTGGCTGGATCCCTTTGCCAATCCGCAGGGCGAAGGCTGGCAGATTATTCAGTCGTTGCTTGCCATCGGTTCGGGCGGTATGTTCGGTCTTGGTCTCGGACAGAGCCGTCAGAAGTTTTTATGGCTTCCCGAGCCTTATAATGACTTTATCTTTGCAGTGCTTTGCGAAGAGCTGGGCTTTGTGGGTGCGGTTTGCCTGATTGCACTTTTTGCCGTGCTGATCTGGCGTGGCATCTGCATCGCACAACGTGCACCGGATTTGCTGGGCACACTTCTGGCTGTGGGCATTACTGCCTTAATGGCATTGCAGGTTGTAATTAATATCGCAGTTGTAACCGGTACCATCCCGGTAACCGGTATGCCGCTCCCGTTCTTCTCCTCGGGTGGTACTGCGTTGATTTTCACAATGGCAGAAATGGGCGTACTGCTGAACATTTCTTGTCAGGGTAAGGCTGTGGCAGGCGATCGGTAACACTTTAAAAAATCCCGCATATTCTTGTAATATAAGGGGGATTTTCAGATGGGGAAGATTATTGTTCGCGGTGGCAGAAAGCTTAAGGGTCGTCTTTGTGTGCAAGGCTCTAAAAATGCAATTTTGCCAATGCTTGCCGCTTGCGTGCTGTGTGACGGTCAGTGTACCATTTATAATTGTCCCGATATTTCAGATGTGGAGGATGCCCTGGAAATTATACGGGAGTTGGGCGGAAAAGCACATCGGGTGGGACGGCTTTTAAATGTGGATACAAGAGACATCCGTAATTTTGAAATCTGCAAACCGCTTATGCACAAAATGCGTTCCTCGGTAATGTTTCTGGGTGCAATTCTGGCTCGTATGGGGAAAGCGGTTGTTTATACACCGGGTGGTTGCGAAATCGGGAATCGCCCCATAGATATACATATTGATGCGCTTTCTGCTTTGGGTGCATCCGTCTTTGAAGAAGAGGGACGGCTGGATTGCACATTCGGCGGTAAAAAGGCGCAGGACGTGTATTTGAAATTTCCCAGCGTAGGAGCTACAGAGAACGCCGTTATGGCATCGGTGCTCGGCAAGGGTACAGTTACGGTGCATAACACGGCAAAAGAGCCGGAAATACTGGAACTGCAGAAATTTATAAATGCCATGGGCGGCAGAGTGTCGGGAGCAGGGACGGATACAATTGTGATTGAGGGTGTCCGTTCGTTGCACGGGACAACGTATACCGTAGCGGGCGACCGGATTGTGTGTGCAACCTATCTGATGGCTGCTGCGGCGACGGGCGGTGATATATGCCTGACGGGTATTTGTCCGTCTGATGTACGCACCGAAATCGGTTTACTCCGACAGATGGGGTGTGCAATATGTCATGTCGGGCAGGAGATTTGCCTGAAAGCCCAGGACAGACCGCTGGCACTGAAAAAAGTGGAAACGCAGGTGTTCCCCGGGTTTCCAACAGATGCGCAGGCACCGCTTACGGCATGTATGGCGGTGGCACAGGGGACAACAGAAGTTGTTGAACACATATTTGAAAACCGTTTCCGACACATACCTGAGCTTATAAAAATGGGTGCAGATATTTCGGTTGTCGGGGAAAAGGCAATTATAAAAGGCGTGCCGAAGCTTTACGGCGCACAGGTGGAAGCCAAAGAACTGCGCGGTGCAGGTGCACTGGTATTAGCGGGACTTTGTGCAGAAGGTGTAACAAAAATGACCGGAACAGAATTTCTGGACCGGGGATATGAGCATATAGAAAGGGCACTTACAAGTTTAAACGCGGATATTGTGCGTGAAGGAGAATATGGCTGTTAAAAAACGTAAGAAGAAAAAGATTATTCAAATACGCAAAAACAGCAGGGTTGCAAAAGTCATAGCCGTTCTGGCTCTGATTGCTGTTACCCTGTTTATTCTCATGCTTACCCCTTTGTTTGATGCAAAGCATCTGGTTGTCCGTTCCGCAGATGGCGGTAAGCCAAAGCAGGTTACTGCGGGTGAGGTAAAGCAGGCGATTGAATATAAGTCGACTGAGAACATCTATCAACTAAGCATCAGGAAGGGCGAAGAAAAACTGGAACAGCATCCGTATGTGAAAAAGGCTGTTATCAAGCGGAAAATTCCAAGTACAATACAGGTAACGCTGACAGAGCGGGTGCCTGTGTCTTATGTTGCGTTCGGCAACGCGGTTGTGTTACTGGACGAGGAAGGTTATCTGTTGGAACAACAGGGAAAGAAGCCCAAAAAGCTGCCGGCTGTAACCGGTATTTCGGTTAAAACCTTAAAAATCGGAGACAGCCTTAAGGAGCGGAATGTGGCAAAGGCGAATGCATATACAGCATTATATGAGAAGCTTGCGGAATATGAGCTGGCAGCTCAGACAACAGAGATTGATATCAAGGATCCGAATCAGATTAAGTGTGTACTCGGCGGTAACAAAGAGATACATTTCGGGGACGGCTACCAGCTGGATTACAAGATGCGTATGCTACAGGTTGCGGTGGAAGAACTCGGCCCCTCAGAGGCTGGTACAATTACGCTTACGGTGGAGGGGAAAGCTATTTTTACCCCGAAAGAGTCATAATTTTGCAAAAAAAACGCGAAAAAGTTAAATATTTTGAAAAAAATTTGAAATTTGTTATTTACAATTTTCAAACTTTGTAATATAATATTTATATAAGTGTATTTAAGGAGGAAAAAGAGATGGCAATGGATTTTATTGTTGACGGAAATAACGGTGCACAGATAAAAGTAGTTGGTTGTGGCGGTGGCGGTAACAATGCCCTGAACACAATGATTGATGCCGGTTTTACAGGTGTTGAATTTATTGCTGTAAACACGGACAAGCAGGCACTGGCAAATTCCAAGGCAGATGTTAAAATTCAGATTGGTGAAAAAATCACAAAAGGTCTTGGCGCCGGTGCAAATCCTGAAGTAGGCAGAAAGGCTGCTGAAGAAAGCTATGAAGAAATCGCACAGGCATTAAAGGGTGCTGATATGATTTTTGTAACCGCAGGTATGGGCGGTGGCACGGGTACAGGTTCTGCGCCTATCGTTGCAAGACTTGCTCGTGAAATGGGCATCTTAACCGTTGGTGTTGTTACAAAGCCGTTCAGCTTTGAAGGCAAAATCCGTACAGCAAATGCTTTGGCAGGTATTGAAAACCTCAAAGAAGCAGTAGATACATTGATTACAATCCCGAATGATAAATTGTTTGAAGTAGCACAGAAAAACACTTCTTTGCTGGATGCTTTCATTGTAGCAGATGATATTTTAAGACAGGGTATCCAGAGTATTTCCGATATCATTACAGGTCAGGGCTTCATTAACCTTGACTTTGCAGATGTTAAGTCTGTTATGGCAAACTCCGGTTATGCACATATGGGTATCGGTATTGCAAAGGGCGACAACCGTGCAGAAGAAGCAGCAATGCTTGCAATCAAGAGCCCCATTTTGGAAACTTCCATCGATGGTGCAAGAGGCGTTATCATCAATATCAGCGGTGCGAACCTTGGCATTCTGGAAGTTCGTCAGGCAGCAGAACTGATTCAGCAGTATGCAGATCCTTCTGCAAACATCATCTTTGGTGCAACCATTGATGACCGCATGGGCGATGATATCAACATTACTGTTATCGCAACCGGTTTTGATACCAAGAACGGTTTCTCCTTCGGCAAAGCAAAGGCAGAACCTGTCAGCCCCGTTGCTGCAGAGACTCCTGCACAGGGCGGTTTGTTTGCAACCTTAAAGAACGAACGTGAAATGCAGCGTGATGTAACACCTGCGTCTTCCGATGAAGATGATTTGGGTCTCCCGTCTTTCATGCGTAAAAAGTTCTAAGAACAACAAAAAATTAAAACCCCGGACGGTTTTAAACCGTTCGGGGGATTTTCATGCTTTAGAAACGAGGGATAGCAATGCAATGTGAATCGTGTGCATATTATGAGTATGATGATTTGCAGGAAGAATATTTCTGCACAGCAGACATTGACCAGGATGCATGGGAAAGATTGTGCGCATCAAACGCAAAGAGCTGTCCATATTTTCGGGACGGCGACGAATACAGCCTGGTACGCAAGCAAAATTAAGGAGGAGAAAAGAGATGGCAAGATTTTTCCCGATTGGGCTGTTGGTCATTTCCAATGTGTTCATGACCTTTGCCTGGTACGGACATCTAAAAACCAAAAGCACAGCCCTTTGGCTGACCATTTTAATCAGCTGGGGCGTGGCATTTTTTGAATACATATTTCAGGTACCCGCAAACCGGTTAGGAAGTAATTACTTTACAACTGCACAGTTAAAGGTTATTCAGGAGGTTATTTCCCTTTCGGTTTTTGCAGTATTTTCGGTGCTGTATCTGAAAGAGAAGTTTACATGGAATTATCTGTTTGCTTTTTTATGTATTCTGGCGGCAGTATTCTTTATGTTCAAGAAATGAAAAAAGGGAATGTAAAAAAAGTCCGGATCGCAAAAACGCGAGTATAAAGGCGAACAAAGTTTGTGCAAACTTACAAGAACGACACCAAATGAAGAAAACACGCAAAGTTTTGCGTGTTTTCTTTTGATAAATGCGTTTTTGCTATGAACAAACTTCGCCTCTCGACGTACCTTTGTACGCCTTCGGGTAACCCCAAACCGCGATATAGCGCGGTTTGGGCTCAGTTTGTCCATTCCAAACATTTTTTCCTATCCCCAAAAAAGGAGCTGTAATAAATTTACAGCTCCTTTTTATTCATTATTTTTCTTCTTCTTGTTGTTCATCTTCCTCAGGCTCAGGGAGACGGACTACGCGCAGGGTTTCTGCACAGTGCGAGTCAGTGGCAAGAACGGTGATTTCTAAGTTTTTATAGGTAAACATATCACCTTCGTCAGGCAATTTGTCCAGCTGTTCGGTTACCCAACCGCTTAAAGAAATGCTTTCGCTTTCTTCTTCAGCCTTGATTTCAAAGTAGTCAAAGAAATCGTCGATATCCACAGAGCCGATAACCTCAAAGGTGTCCGGTTCGGTTTCCTTAAAGGGGTCTACTACCTCGTCATGTTCGTCCCAGATTTCGCCTACGAGTTCCTCTAAGATGTCTTCCATAGTGACAATGCCTAAGGTTCCGCCGTATTCGTCCAGAACAACTGCAATGTGGGATTTTTCGGTCTGCAAAAGCTTAAGCAGGCGGTTGATTTTTTCGGATTCGGGGATAAATACCGGCTCGGAAATGATTTCGGACAAGGGTTGAGGCGTAATTTTTCCGTCGATATAGAAATCCTTCTGGTGCAGTACACCTACAATGTTGTCGATGCTTTCTTCGTATACCAAAAGTCTGGAATATTTGGTTTCAGAGAATTTTTTTGCAAAATCCTCTTTGCTGCTGTCAATGGGGAGCGCTTCCAAATCTACACGGTGAGTAAGAATGTCTTCTGCCTTGCGCTCGGAAAATTCAATGGCGTTTCGTAAAAGGTCACCACCATCTTCGTCAATACTTCCCTCTTCTTCAACCTCGGATACAAACATCAAAAGCTCTTCCTGGCTCATTTTCTGATTGTCATCTGCTTTAAAAAGCTTGGACATCAGCTTGCCGATGCCTGAGAAAATTGCGCTGATGGGGGTGAGTATAATCATGAAGAAATTAATGATGGGTGCCGAGAACATTGCGAAAGCTTCGGGATTGTTTTTTGCAGCTGTTTTCGGGGTGATTTCACCGAAAATCAACACGACAACGGTAACGACAATGGTTGATACGGTTGCACCCAAATCTGCGTTGCCGCTTAAAATAGCGGTGAAAAGCAAGGTGCCGATGGATGCTACGGCGATGTTTACAATGTTGTTGCCGACCAAAATGGTAGAAAGAAGCTTTTCGTATTTATCCGAAAGCTTTTCCGTTAAAATTGCACGTTTTTCTCCCTTTTCCGCCAAGGTCTTGATACGGGTTTTGTTTAAGGATGAAAACGCCGTTTCTGTTGCCGAAAAGTAGGCGGACAGAATAATGCATATGGCCATTGCTAAGATTTGTGGGAAATAATCCATTGTTTAAATTCTACTCCTTTTGATTTAAATGAAAAGAAAACAACAAAAAGACACAGCCGTTAAGTATGATAACTTACGGATATGCCTTCACTATTCAAAACTATTCAGATACGGTGCTGCGTTACAGTCGCCGGCGTCAGAATCCATGATTGTTCTCCTTCTGTATTATTTGCACCTATTATACCAAATCTTTGTGTATTTGTCAAGTAAATAATAAAAATAATGCCGCGGCGAGGTTTAAAAACAGTGCAATCGGGACAAGCCAACGGAATCGTGCCTTTGAAACCTTGTGGTGGAAGGCAATCATGCCCGAGGCGGCACCTGCTGCGCCACCTAAGAATGCAACTGTTAAAAGCATAGCCTCGGAAATGCGCCAGACATTATTTTTTGCACGCCATTTGTCAATGCCGTACATCAGAAAAACAATGGCGTTCCATGCCATAACAAGAATGAATATATTCATTTTTTCTCCTTTAAAAAGCGGTTGCCTGTCGGCAACCGCTTAAATCGTATTTACGCTTTGTTTACAGAACCGAACAGTTCCATCTTTTCTTTAACGGTAGCCTTGATTGCTTCAAAGCCGGGTGCAAGTAATTTTCTGGGGTCAAAGCCTTTGCCCTGTAAATCCTTGCCTTCTTCGATGTACTTTCTGGTAGCTTCCTGGAAAGAGAGCTGGCATTCGGTGTTTACATTGATTTTGGAAACACCGAGAGAAATTGCTTTCTGAATCATGTCAGCGGGGATGCCTGTACCACCGTGGAGTACCAAAGGCATGATACCGGTCTTTTCCTGAATTTTTGCCAGAGCATCGAAATCCAGACCTGCCCAGTTTGCGGGGTACTTGCCGTGGATGTTACCGATACCTGCTGCGAGCATATCAACACCGAGGTCTGCAATCAGCTTGCATTCGTCGGGGTCTGCCACTTCGCCTGCACCTACAACGCCGTCTTCTTCGCCACCGATAGAGCCAACTTCTGCTTCAACAGACATGCCCTTTGCGTTTGCAAGTGCGATGATTTCTTTGGTCTTTTCAATGTTTTCTTCGATACCGTAATGAGAACCGTCAAACATTACGGAAGAGAAGCCTGCTTCGATAACCTTTTTTGCACCCTCATAGGAGCCATGGTCTAAGTGAAGTGCTACCGGAACAGTAATATTTAATTCTTCAATCATACCTTTAACCATGCCAACAACGGTGGTGTAGCCACACATGTATTTGCCGGCCCCCTCAGAAACACCGAGGATTACGGGAGAATTCATTTCCTGTGCTGTGAGCAGAATTGCTTTGGTCCATTCTAAGTTGTTAATGTTGAACTGACCTACTGCATATTTGCCTTCTTTTGCTTTTTTAAGCATTTCGCTTGCGGATACTAACATAATCTTATGCCTCCTAATTTTTTCAATATATACCTATTATACAATTTTTGACTGCATCTGTCAAGATATTTCGTTTAAAGCATTCAAACTTTCTTCCCATTCGAGCATGGCATCTTCTAAAGCACAGCTTTTTTGGTTCAGCTGTTCGGTCAGCTCGTTAAGCTTGCCGTAGTCGGTGGAAAGGGAAGGGTCAGCGATTTGATTTTCCAGCGCCTCGATTTGTTGCTCTAAATCGGCAATCTGTTCTTCTGCACGTTTGACTTTTGTGGCAAGCTTGCGCTTTTGACTTTCCAGTTCTTTGTTTAAGCGGTACTGTTCACCGCCGCTCTTAACCTTTTTCTCAGGCTCTGCCGAAATGGTTTTGGCGGTTTGTTCCAGATAGTATTCATAGTTTCCGCCATAGCTTTTTAAACCATCAGGGGTAAGCTCTGTGATGCGTGTGGCAAGCTTTTGGATAAAATAACGGTCATGCGAAATAACAAACAGTGTGCCGTCATATCCCGCGAGGGCTTTTTCCAAAGCTTCCTTTGAGGGAATGTCCAAATGGTTTGTCGGCTCGTCCAAAAGCAAAAAGTTTGCTTTGGACAGCATAAGCTTGGTTAAGGAAACCCGCGCCCGTTCGCCACCGCTTAAGGTGCTTATGGGCTTAAAAACGTCCTCACCCGTGAACAGAAACGCTGCCAATGCACAGCGGATGGTGGTGTTGTCTAAGGTGGGCTGTGCGTCGGAAATTTCGTCGAAAATGGTTTTTTCGGGGTCTAAATCTGCCTGGTGCTGGTCGTAATAGGCAATCTCGACCCGGCTTCCGCGCTTGATATGTCCGCGGTCGGGCTTGAGCTTTCCCGTAAGCAGATGAAACAGGGTGGATTTTCCACATCCGTTTGCGCCAAGCAGAAACACGGTTTCTCCCTTTTTGATTTCCATATTTAAATTCTGAAACAGCGGAACGCCGTCAAAGCCTTTGGCAAGGTCAATCACATCCAGCACATCATTTCCGCAACCCTCGCGGATGGTAAAGCGGAATTTTATGCTTTTTTCAATTTCCTCCGGGGTAATCAGACCTTCTTTGATGCGGTCAATAACCTTTTGCTTGCTTTCGGCTGTTTTGATGTTGCGTTCCCGATTCCATTGCTTTTGCTGGGTGATAATGCCCTCAAGTCGGGCGATTTCTTTGGTTTTTAGCGCATATTCTTTGGCGATGGAGGCTTCCTGCAATTCTTTTTCTGCGCGGTATTTGGAATAATTGCCCCGATATTCCCGAAGCTTATGGTGGGAAATGTCAAAGATACGGTTGGTGGTTTTGTCTAAGAAGTAGCGGTCATGGGTGATGAGCATAACCGTTCCCTTGTAATTGCAGAGGAAATTTTCCAGCCAGGTAATGGCAGAGATGTCTAAGTGGTTTGTGGGCTCATCTAAAAGTAAAATGTCTGCCTTTTCCAGAAGCATGCGTGCCAGACAAGCGCGAGTGCGCTGTCCGCCGCTTAATGCAGTCATGGGCAGACGCATTTCTTCCTCCGAAAAGCCTAAGCCCTGCAGAGCCGTAACGGTCAGATTTTTATAAATTAAGCCGTCCTCTGCGATGAATTGGTTGTTTAAGCGGTCATAGCGGGCGATTTTTTCGGGAGAATGGTCATTTTCCAGCTCTTTTTGTAAAACGGCAAGCTCAGCTTCTAAATCCAGAAGATGTGAAAACGCACCAAAAAGCACCTCGTCATAGGCGTTTCTTTCCGATTCCACCCGGGCGAACTGCTCCATATAACTGATTTTTAACTGTCTTGCTTTATAAATTTCCCCTTCGTCGCAGGTGTAATCCTCGGTCAGGATTTTAAAAAGCGTAGACTTTCCGGCGCCGTTCATGCCAAGGATGCCGATTTTATCGCCTTCCTCTACATTGAAAGATACGTTTTCCAATATCTGTTCGGTGCCGAATGCTTTTGAGATGTGGGATGCACTGAGTAATACCATATTTTTTACCTCACTTATCTGTTAGTATAGCATATTTTGCGAAAAAAAGCAATATGTATAAGAGAGGTGAAAGCATGATTTTTGTGTTTAAGAAAAAACAGATTTTAGCGCTTTGTTTTGGAATCGCGGTACTGATGAGTGCTTTTTGCGGTGCATATATGATGCTTGCAGGCGGTGCGGTTATGACTTCTAAAACCGATTGGGGACTGGGATACGGTGAAAACGGCAGTCCGCCTACAGGCAATTCCACGCCTGCGGAATTGGAAAAATACGATGCCTACTATGTGGGGGATACAACCAAAAAGAAGGTGTACCTGACCTTTGATGCGGGCTATGAAAACGGCTATACCGCGCGCATACTGGATGTTTTAAAAAAGCATGAGGTGCCTGCAACTTTTTTTCTGGTAGGCAATTATATGGATACGTCGCCTGAGCTGGTCAAACGCATGGCAGAAGAGGGACACCTGGTGGGCAATCACACCTTAAGTCATCCGGATATGTCCGCCATTTCGGATGAAGAAAGCTTTAAAAAGGAGCTTTTGGGACTGGAGGAAAAGTATAAGGCGATTACAGGTAAGGAGATGCAGAAAATCTACCGACCACCCCAGGGAAAGTTCAGCACAGACAATCTGAAGATGGCAAAAAAGCTCGGTTATAAAACCTTTTTCTGGTCGCTGGCATATGTGGACTGGATTGTGGACAATCAGCCCACTTCAGACTTTGCGTTTTCCAAGCTGATTCCGAGAATGCATAACGGTGCGATTGTGCTTTTGCATTCTACCTCCCAAACCAATGCGGAAATTTTAGATGAACTGCTGAGTAAGTGGAAAGAAATGGGCTATACCTTCGGAAGTCTCACGGAGTTTTAAAAAGGAGTTTACTTTCGTCTCTTTTTGTGGTACAATAGATAAAAACGTGAGGGGAGACAAATTATGAAAATTTACATAACGCGCCACGGGCAGGTGTGTCCCACGGAATTTTTCGGGAGTGCGGATTTCCCGATGTTTGATATCCCGCTGAGCGAATTGGGACAGAAGCAGGCTGTGTGTTTGGCGAATGCTTTAAAAGAAAAAGGCTTTAAGGGTAAGATTTTTTCCTCGCCTTATCGGCGTACTATGATGACTGCAGATGCGGCAGCAAAGGCGTGCGGTGTGCCCATTTTGCCGGAGCAGGCGCTTCGGGAAATTCTGAAAACCGACGAGGGTGCACAGGAATTTGAGGGAATGACCTTAGAGCAACTTAAAACAGAGTTTCCGGTGGTAGCAGAGGATGCCACCCTTTCGTATCCTTGGTGGAACAATTTTAAAGATACCAGAGAAGCGGTTATAAAGCGTGTGTCTGATTTTTGGGAGTCGCTTTTACAAAGCGGGGAACAAGAGGTGCTTTTGGTCGGACACGGTGCGTCTGTGTTTGGCTCGGTATACTATTTGAACCAAAAATATGGCTTGGGCTTTCCCGATGACGGGGATGTGCTGGGCGATTATCTGGGAGACCATGGCCTAAATTGTGCCCTTTCCTATGTAGAAACAGATAAAGACGGTAATTTTGTGTGCGGTGAATTTTTTAGTACTGCGCATCTTACCGAGGATATGCTTACTTCCAATCCGAAGCACAAGGAACGCCCTGAGTGCGTGAATAAATAAAAGAAGCAACGCAAACGCGTTGCTCCTTTTTTATTCACCAATTAATTTTACGGTTTGATAGGTGTGCTTAACAGCAGGCAGGAATTTTTCTAAGATATCTGCCGTTTTGATTTTCAGGCTTGCGGTGTTTACACAAGGATGACAGCCGAGGTATTCGTCTTTTAAAATATCTTCGTCAATTAAAAGCACCACATGGTTGTCCTTGTCGTTCATCAGCCCCATAACACTTACTGCACCCGGTTGAATGGAAAGGTATTTCTCCATCGCCTCTGCATCTGCAAAGGATAGACGCGCACTGCCGATTTGTGCGGAAATTTCCTTGGTTTTAAAGGGCTTGTCTCCCGGCATAAGCAATAAATAAAAGTTGGTTTTCTGTCGGTTGCACAAAAATAAGTTTTTGCACATAGTAACTTCAAGTGCCGCATCGACTGCACGGCAGGCTTCCATGGTGTCTGCCTGCGCGTGGTCTAATTGCGTGTAAGGTATGCCGAGTTTGTCCAGAAAATCATATACATGTATTTCGGTATCAAGACGTCCGCTTACATTTTCGGGACGCCCCTGATGTAATGTAGAATCTGTCATAAAATCCTCTTTATTCCTGCGTTTTCAAGCTGTATTTTGCTTTATATTCTTTGTAAAGCTCTTCGAAAGCTTCTTCGTGATGAATGTTGTGAATGTATTCGTGCGAGCCAAAAGAGTCATTTTCGATTTCCAGCAGGCAGGCTGCGATGTTGGAGCAATGGTCGGAGGCTCTTTCACAGTTGGTGATGAAATCCGAGAAGATAAAGCCCAGCTCGATGGTGCAGTTGCTGTCCTGCAGACGCTTGATGTGATTGCTCTTCATCTTGTACTGGAGCTTGTCGATAATCTGTTCCAAAGGCTCAATGCGGGCTGCAAGAGAAAGGTCGTTTTCAATCAGCGCAATGCTGGTCATTTCGATGATATCGGTTACAGCGGTTGCCAGAATGGTGATTTCGCGGTTTGCTTCTTCGGAAAATTCGATTTTCTTTTCATGCATTTCTTTTGCCACCGCCACTAAATTAACGGAGTGGTCGGAAATACGTTCGATGTCACCTACCACATGCAGAAGCTTTGCAACCTCACGGCTATGCTCTACCGAAAGCTTTTGTTCGGAAAGTCTTACAAGATAACTGCTCAGTTCATCCTCGTAACGGTCAACTAAATTTTCTTTTTCGCGGATTACGGTGTCCTGCTTTTCGTTATAGTTGTTCATTAGTTGTAATGCATCCGAAAAACCGTCCTTGGTCAGCACAATCATGTCCATAATCAGATCACGGCACTTTGCAATTGCAAAGGACGGGGTGGACAAAAAGCGAACGTCCAGGATGGAGAATGTATTGTCTTCTTCTGCTTTTGCCTTTTCTTTGAAGGTTTTGATTGCAAACACCTCGAACATTTTGCTGAAGGGAAGCAATAAAACAGAAGAGATAATATTAAATACAGTGTGGAAAATGGCGATGTTTAACGGGTTTGCCATGTAGTCTTTTTCCATAAAGCCGAAGGGAACAAACATTGCAATCAGATAAAAAAGTACCAAAAATACTATTACACCGACAATTTTAATGTAGAGACAAGCTGTTGCGACGCGCTTTGCATTGGTGTTGCCGTTGATTGCGGAAATAATCGGGGTAATGGTGGTACCGATGTTCTGGCCGAGTACAATGGGGAATGCTACCGCAAACGGAATCGCACCGGTCAGGGACAATGCCTGCAAAATACCAACCGAAGCCGATGAGGACTGGATGATTGCCGTAAGTGCGGTACCGATAAGAACGCCTAAAATGGGATTGCTGAAGGTAACCATCAGGTCTTTAAACCATTGTTCCTTGCCAAGACCGCTCATCGAGTCGCTCATAATGTCCATACCGAACATTAAAACGGTAAAACCAATCATGATCAGACCGATGTTTCTATGCTTGTCCTTTTTGGACATCATCATCATAAATACAGCGACGATGCCCATGATGGGGGTAAAGGATGAGGGCTTGAACAGTTTGATGATGGTGGTTGCACCTTCACCGATGTTGGTTAAGCTCACCAACCATGCGGTAACGGTTGTGCCGACGTTGGCACCGAAAATAATACCGATGGACTGGGACAAAGTCATAATTCCCGAGTTTACGAAACCAACCAGCATAACGGTGGTTGCAGAAGAACTCTGAATAATGGCTGTTACAAAAAAGCCTAAAAGAAAGCCTTTATACTTGTTGGAAGTCAGCTTTGCCAAGATGGATTCTAACTGGCCGCCTGAAAGCTTTTTTAAGCCGTTGCCCATTTCGTCCATGCCGTATAAAAACAGAGCAAGACCGCCGATGAGTGTTAACACGCTAAAAATATCCATATAACGCCTCCTGTATGGGTTGATTTTTATGTAAACAAAGTGAATTTCTTTGGAATATTCGGATTTAAAAATTTGGCCCGCCCGGATGGGCGGGCCGCTTAAATTTACAGACTGTATTTTGCTTCGAATTCTTTGAATTTTTCTTCGAAATGTTCTTTATGATGTAATTTGTGCAGATATTCGTGGGTGCCGAAGGAATCGTTTTCCACTTCAATCATGCAAACTGCAATGTTGGAGCAGTGGTCTGCAATGCGTTCAAAGTTGGTAATCAAATCGTTGAACACAAAGCCGGTTTCAATGGTGCAGTCGTTTTGCTGCAGACGCGCAATATGACCTTTTTTCAGCTTATATTTCAAGCCGTCAATAACCTGTTCTAAAGGTTCAATCTGTGCGGCAACTGCAAGGTCGTTGTGTTCGAAAGCGGTTGCGGTCAATCCGATGATTTCCCGGATTGCATTTGCCATGGTCTGAATTTCCCTGCGACCTTCTTCAGAAAATTCCACTTTCTTTTCATGAATTTCTCTTGCGGAGTCTACTAAGTTTACAGCATGGTCGCTCATGCGCTCAAAGTCGCCGATGGTGTGCAGTAAGCTCGAAATCTGGTGGCTGTCTTCATAGTTTAAGCTGTGGCGGCTCAGTTTAACCAAGTAAGTGCCAAGCTTGTCTTCAAAAGTGTCCACTTCATTTTCTAAGGCTTCGATTTCTTCTGCTGCGGCATCTGTAAATTTAGAGCCAAGCAGGTCTAACGCCTTGCTTAAGGATTCTGTAGCAATATGCATCATCTTTAGGGTTACAATTTTAGATTGCTGAACAGCAACTGCAGGTGTTTCCAGTAAACGTTCGTCTAAGAGCTGGATTTCGTTTGCAGTATCCTTGTCCTTGATAACAAAGTATGCCAGCTTTTCCAGCTGCTTTGTGAAAGGAATCAGGAGCAGGGTTGTGAATAGGTTGAAGATGGTGTGCACGGTCGCAATGTCGGCAGGATTCATGACATCATCGTAAAATGCGAAGCCGACAAGGTTATGAATGGTATAGAACAGTACCAGAAATGCGACGGTGCCGATGATGTTAAAGCTTAAATGCACAACAGAAACACGTTTTGCATTACGGTTTGCACCGATTGCGGAAATAATTGCTGTGATACAGGTACCAATGTTCTGACCCATGATAATCGGGATTGCATTGGAGTAGTATACAGCACCTGTAGAGCAGAGTGCCTGCAAAATACCGACCGAAGCCGACGAGGACTGGATGATTGCTGTAAGCAATGCACCGGTCAGCACACCCAGGAGCGGGTTGGAGAACATAACTAAGATTTGGGTAAAGGTTTCGCTTTCCTTTAAAGGTGCTACGGCGCCGGACATCATTTTCATACCGTACATCAAAACGGTAAAGCCCAGCAAAATGTTACCTACATCTTTGTGCTTTTCTTTTTTGCTGAAAGAAAGTACGATGCCGATGGTTGCGAAAATCAATGAGAAATTTTCGGGTTTTAACATCTGCATTAAAAAGCCGTCACCTTCAATGCCGGACAAGCTTAAAAGCCAGGCGGTTATGGTGGTACCGATGTTGGCACCCATGATTACTCCGATAGACTGTGAAAGAGACATCAAACCGGAGTTTACAAAGCCGACAACCATAACGGTTGTGGCGGACGAGCTTTGGATTACTGCGGTAACCAAAGCACCGAGTGCAACGCCTTTTAAACGATTGGAGGTTAAGTTTTCCAAAATGGATTTTAAACTGCCACCACCTCGTTTTTCCAGGCCGTCGCCCATTACATTCATACCGAACAGGAACATACCCAAGCCACCAAGCAGCTTTAAGATGTTTAAGATTACTTCTGTGTTCAAAATTGCTTCCTCCTCAAATTTGTTTTTTGTTGGTTCTTTGTCGTTGGTTCAAATTTGTTGGTTCAGTTGGTTCAATTTTGTTGGTTCAGTATTTATATGAACGCATTTCTGCGTTGTTTTATCATTGCTCGAAATACCTCATTATGATTATACCAAAAAGTGATTACAAACAAATTAAAAAAGTGTTACAAAAATATGAAATTGTATAGGAGGAATTGAAAACAGCAGAATAATATGGTAAAATTGTAATGGAGGGGATAACCATGTACAGAGTTTGTATCCCGGTAAACAACAGAAAGTATACCGAAAAAGAGTGGGACTCTCTTATAAGAGATTTTCACCGTACGATTTTGCGGTTATTACATTATATAAATAAAGAAGGAGTTTAAAATGAAAAAAGCGTTAGTGTTAGAGGGTGGCGCAAGCCGCGGCTATTTCTCGGTGGGTGCCATGGACGTTTTAATGGAGCAGGAAATCTGGCTCAATTACTTAATTGGTGCTTCTGCAGGGATTGCCAACGGTGTTTCGTATGCCTCGAAGCAAATCGGCAGAGGGTATCGCATTGGCACCGAGTTTATGCAGGACCCGCGATATATGGGTAAAAAGCATCTGTTGAATCCTAAAAACAGAAGCTTATATAATATGGATTTTGTGTTTAACGAGCTGCCCAACAAGCATCTTTTGTATGATTACGAGGCATTAAAGGCATTTGGTGAGGATGTGTATGCAGTAGTAACCTCCTTAGAGAGCGGAAAGGCGGAATATCTTTCTGTTTCGCCCGAGGATAAGGAAAATAAAAGCATTCTTGCCAGCTGTGCGCTTCCGATTCTGTTTCCGCCCATTGAGGTGAACGGCAAAAAATACATGGACGGCGGTATTGCAGACCCCATTCCCGTAGAAAAAGCATTAAAGGACGGCTGTGAAAAGGCGGTTGTGATTCTGACCCGTGAGCGTTCATATGTGAAAGAGGAAGAAAAGGCGTTAGGGTTGGCGGCACTTATGTACAGCAAGTATCCGAAATTTGCCGATACCGTAAAAAAACGCACAGAGATTTATAATCTGGCACACCAAAGAGTGTTGGATTTAGAGCGCAAAGGCGAGATTTTTGTGCTGGCACCCGAGGATACAAAGGCATGGGGCAGAACCGACAGCGACCCCGAAAAAATAAAG
This sequence comes from Clostridia bacterium, assembly GCA_017410375.1. Classification (NCBI taxonomy): domain Bacteria; kingdom Bacillati; phylum Bacillota; class Clostridia; species Clostridia bacterium. The sequence continues at coordinate 33,603 of JAFQQW010000001.1, forward strand.
CAAATCTATAACGAGGGTCGGGAAGTGGCAACTAAAAATTTAGAAAATTTAAAAAAATATCTTGAAAAATAAAAATTTTTTAAATTTTTAAAAGGAAATGAAGAGGAAACGACGAATACTATACAACGAAGAAGAAAGGCGGTGGGTCCAATGAAGAGTGAAGAACAAATTTCAGTTTCGGAAATGTTTGCGTCTTTGTGGAATGCAAAGGATACCGCCGACGTGAACGCCTGAATACCGAAACCGAAAACAGAAAAAAGTAAGGCGGAAGCATACAAAGTAGAATACCGATTGTAAAAGCTTAAAATGAGTTCGGTTCGCCATGATGCGAGAAGATGCGAAATACGCGGAGCGAAAAGATGAAGGTCATGTAAGCAATAGGAAAAGAAGGAGAAAAGCCTTTTGGTGTCGGATGTGTCAGGACAAACGACAGAGAAGTAAAGGCAAATCGGTATAAAGAATCCAAATGCATGCGAGAAAATTAAATATAGATTTTTAAAAAGAATGTTTTGAATATGCCAAATTTAAAATGGCAAGAAAAGGCAGGACGGTCCAAAAAGATAGTTCAAATAAAAGCTGACTTACTTTGTAAGTCAGCTTTTTAGTTTATCCCTTGACAAGAAAAGGTATAAACAATATAATGAATAAAGAGGTGATTTGTTATGCAAAAGCAAAGGGTTGAAATCAAAAAGGATGGTTTTTATTTAAACGGTGAGCCTTTTTATTTGGCATCAGGGGACGTACATTATTTCCGCATTCATCCGTCTGCATGGCACAGACATCTTATGCTTGCAAAAGAGTTCGGACTGACTGCCATTCAGCTATATGTACCCTGGAATCTGCATGAGCCTCAAAAAGGGATTTACGATTTTTCAGGAATGCTGGATTTACCTGCATTTTTGAAGATGGCAGCGGATTTTGGATTTAAAATTCTGCTTCGACCTGCACCGTATATCTGCTCGGAGTGTGATTTCGGTGGATTGCCGTCCTGGCTTTTGTTTGACGAAAAGGTCAGAATCAGATGTGCCGAGCCAACCTATCTTTTACATATAAAGGACTACTATAAGGTACTGATGGAAAAGGTGCGTCCGTACCTGTTTACCAACGGTGGCCCGATTATTATGGTTGCTCTGGAAAACGAATACGGTGGCAGTGGCTATGATTTGACCTATATGGAATACTTAAAGGATTTACTGACAGAGCTTGGGGTAGATGTGCCTTTTTATACCACCGACGGATCGCCTACACAGTTGCATATGGGAAGCCTGCCGGGTGTGTTTATCGGCTCAAACTTCCGCTCTAACCCGGGCGAAGGCACGCGTTTTGCAGACTTTACCGAAAAGGATTATCCTGATTTTCCGTATTTTGTGGGTGAGCTTTGGTCAGGCCGTGCCATTTACTGGGGCGAGCCGTATCAGAAAAGAGATCCCGTGCCCACAGCACAGTCGTATGCCGAGTGCTTAAAGCGCGGATTTGTGAATTTTTATATGTTTTCGGGCGGTACGAATTTCGGATTCTTTCCGGGTGCTTTGCGCGGAAAGTCTTTCACACCGCGCCCCGAAACGCCAATCAGATACATTTCCCATGTTACAAGCTACGATGAAGATGCATTGGTTTCGGAAAACGGCTTGCCCACCGAAAAATACTATCTTTGCCGTGCGGAACTGGATAAGCACCTCGGCAAACCGCAACGAAACGACCGTGCTCTGCCCTTTGCATATGAAACACAGGCGCTGACCATTCCCTTTAGCCACATGGCACGACTGTTTGACAATTTGGATGTACTCACCACTGCTGAAGCGGAAACGGTTGCTCCCGAAACCATGGAATATATCAAGCAAATGCACGGCTTTACCTTATACAGCACTGAGGTGCAGGGCTGGAACAGCGGATGGAAGCCGCCTCTGCATTTTGAGGGGATACGTGACCGTGCAACCGTTTATGACGGGGAAACCTATTTGGGTGCCGTGGAAAGAGAACGGGAAAATGAGACGATATACTGGGATGCGGACAACAGAACGGGGACTTTAAATATTCTGGTTGAGTCGCTGGGCCGCATCAATGGCGGTGTGGATTTAGACAATGACAAAAAAGGCATTACCCGTTATGTAAAGCTTGCCGATGCAAAGCTTTATCATTGGAAAATGCGCGCGTTGCCTATGGATGATATTTCAAAGGTGCGGTATCAGTCTTTTTCTGCGGATAAAATCACCGAAAATGACCCCTTGTTCTACAAAGCAACCTTTGATGCAAAAGCGGGTGTGGATACGTTCCTTGATATGAAAGCTTTCGGGCACGGCTTTGTGTGGGTTAACGGCTTTAATATCGGTAGATTCCGGAGCATCGGACCCCAGTACACCTTGTATGTCCCGGGCGGATTGCTGAAGGGAAAGGACAATGTGATTGAAGTGCTGGATATCCAACCCAAAAAAGAAAACACCGAAATTCACGGTGTATTGGAACACAATCTTGAAAATTAAAAAAGAGTTAAGGCAATTGCCTTAACTCTTTTTTTCTGTTAAATCTTTTACGAGTGCAAGTATGTGGTCGGATTGCTTCGGTGTTAGCTGTTCTATTTCTGTTAAAAGTTCTTTTGTTTTTTGCGGGGATTGGTCGTGGGTGTTGAAAAATTCTGCAGGCGTTATGCCGAAAAATTCGCAGATGTAAAAGAAACCCGTGAGAGATGGAAGTGTGCGTCGGTTTTCGATTTTGTTTATATAACTCTCGCTTTGACCCAAAGACAAGCTCATATCCCTTGCCGACACATTTTTCTGCAATCGCAGTTCGGTAATCCTTTTATAAAACCATTCAATATAATCCATTTCATACACCTCCATATATAGTATAACGCTATGTTGTTGCAAAAATACGGAATAAAAAGATATATTTTTCTTGACAAACGGAAAATAAAGATGTATAATGTGGTTGTTAGGGAAAATAAGTCTTTAGAATATCGACGAGGAGGAATTGGCGTGAAGAAAATAGGAAAAATTGCAGTGGGTATTGTTGTTACAAGCATGGTGTTACAAAGTGTGGCTCTTGCCACTACTTCAGAAAACACATTGTATGTAAAAGAGAAAGGTAATACCGAGATGGTAGTAATGTACACAGATTATGCAATGCATACTGGTATGGAACAACTGCGAAATTATGGTATTATTTCGGGAGATCCGGACGGAAATATGAGACCGTATAGTTTTATTACCAGAGCGGAATTTTCAAAAGTACTTTGCAAAATGCTGAATATTGAACCGACTGATACATCGGTGGCACTATTTGGAGATGTAACAGAGGAGGATTGGTTTTGTGAATATGTAACTACTGCTTTTCGGAGCGGTATTGTTGAAGGATGCGACAATGGTAATTTTGAGCCGGAAAGAGAGGTTACCTATGGAGAGGCACTTAAAATGATTGTTTCTGCCATGGGATATGCATCTGAAGCAGAACAGATGGGTGGATACCCGTATGGGTATGCAAAGGTTGCCGGTCAGCTCGGCATAACAAATGGCTTGGATTATGCATTAAGCTTACAAGTAAAGCGCCATCTTGTTTTTGAAATGCTTAACAACGCGATGGATGTACCTTTTATGCTGATTGATGCGAACGGGAAATTTGTGATTGCGGATGGAATGGATGGTTCGCAATATGTGACATTCCGAAGTAAAATCACGGGACAAACAACAAGAAATGACGCGCACTAAATGCATATAAAAAGAAAAATCGCAGAAATGCGATTTTTCTTTCGTTAAAATATTTCTTTTAATTGTTCGATGTTGGATGCGCCGACGATGGGAAAGAGGGGGAACGGACTTTGTTGCTCTAAGCGTTCCAATGACAGCTGCATCACCGTTTTGCCGGTCTCTTTGGAAAGGTCGGCAAGCTCGTTTGCAAGATTTTTGTTCTCTTCGTTCAGATACTCCCTTTGGGTGCCGGGCGGAATGGTGCCCTGCAGAAACTTGTTAAAAAAGCCTTTTGCCTGCGAGGAATAGGCGAAAACCGGAATTTGGGATTCCTTGTAAAAGGCAAATTCTGTTTCGTTCATCAAAACTAAAGTGTCGTCAGGGTGTCCGTTGTGTTTTGCGATGTTGTAAAGGATAGAGCTTGCCACAATCGGCTCTAATCCGTGTGCTGCGGCATACTCGTTTGCCTCTTTGATGCGTTTTCCTGTCCAGTTGGATGCGCCCCAGTGACGGATTTTTCCTTCCTTTATAAAACTGTTTAAGGTTTCTACAATTTCGCCGACCGGAAGAGCGGTATCGTCCCGATGCAGATAAAGCAGGTCGATGCAATCGGTCTGAAGTTCTTTTAAGCTGGTATTTATATCAAAGGAAAGCTCTTCTTTAGAAAGACGACCTTTGTGCATGTCCGAAAGAGGCGGATGCCCTGCCTTGGTGGCAACAAACATTTTGCCTTTTAAATTTCTGTCCTTTAAATAGCGGGCGATAAAGCCTTCGCTCTTTTCGGCGCAGTATAGGCGTGCGGTGTCTAAAAAATTACCGCCCTTTTCTACATAATAATCTAACAACTGATAAGAAACCTCATCCGATAAGCGAAGTCCCACACTGTCGCATCCAAAAACGGGCGAAGTGATTTCCATATTTAAAAAAGTTTTTTTCTGCAACATTTAATGGCTCCTTTTCTGTTAATAAAATAAAATCTGCAAAAAGATTATTTTTTTAGTCGGTCAAAAAATTCCTGTCTGGTCATAAAAGTGTTTAATGCACCTAAGAATGCGGTGGGAGACAGGGAGTGTGGCAAATGTAGTTCTTTTAAAAGGGCTTGCCGTTTTTGTGTGGCATCGGGTGTGCCCGATAGGCCTGCGGCAAACAAATCGGCTTTCGTGATTTCGTCTCCTGCTTTGCGTTCGGTGCAGCCGGCGCGTTTTAAGGCGGTCAGAATCACATCGGCAGGCACGCCCTCCACCCCTAAAAGTCCTGCTTTGCCCGGCTGTGCTTTTCGCTTTTCCTTACCGGCAATTTCGGGAATGTACGCATTTTTAATGCGATCGGGCGGCACCATCTGCAAAAGATGCTTACGGATTAAAAATCCACCGGAATCCGAGTCGGTCAGAATGATAATGCCCCTTTCTTCGGCATATCGCTTGATTAGTAAACGCATTTCTTTGTCTTTGAAAATCCGAAACCCGTTTACTGCAATAACGGTACCGTCTATGACAGAGTCCAGTTTGATTTTGTCATACTTGCCCTCGACCAAAATTACTTCATTGATTTTCATATCTCTATTTTAATATAGGAAGAAAAGGATGTCAAGGGATTATGTGAAAACATTTAATTTTGTATTAGGGAGGAAGATGAAAAACAGGAGTATTTTTCGATAGTTTTTGCGTATTATTTATATATACTTATGGAATTGTTTCCTTTATAATAATTATAAAGAAGCTGTTTAAGCAGGAGGGGTATTATGAAAAAGTTTTGGATTGTAAACAACAATGTGTGTGAAACTTGCTTTGATATACTTAAAAAATGTGCAGACAGAGTTTTGAAACGCAGAGGCTGTGCGCTTTCGGATGATACTGATGCGTATAGCATAAGCGTTTCGGTAGATGAAGCACTTAAAGATGAAAGATACATCATTGATTTTTCGGAAAACGGTGCAATGGTGCGTGCGGCGGATAAATGTGCTGTTTTTGCGGCATTTGGCGTGCTTTTAACAGAAAGCAAGTTTGACGGCAGAGGCGATTTTGTGCCTGCACCTTGCGGAAAACAGATTGATTTTACACCCAAGAAAAAGGTAAGATGTATTTATTTTGCATCCCATTTTCATAATTTTTATCATATGGCACCTATCGAAAAAGTTTACGAGGTGTTGGAGGACATTGCCCTTTACGGTTGTAACTGTGTGCGTGTGTGGTTTGATATGCACCACTACAATGCGGTGGAAGATGCCGATGCGCAGGCAATGATTCAACGTTTGAGACAAATTTTAAAATATGCAAACACCATCGGTATGTATGGTATGCTTGCAGGCCTTTCCAACGAAGGCTTTAATTCTTCGCCCGAGCATTTGCGTGCCGATTGGTGGAAACAGGGCAAATATAAAAGAGATATTTTCCATTATCACAGAGAAATCTGTCCTTCCAAACCGGGCGGTCTTGAAGAAATTTTAAAAGAAAAACGTCAGGCTTTAGAGCCGTTTAAAGACCTTGACATTCGGTATGTCGGTTGCGGTCCTTATGACCAGGGCGGTTGTACCTGTCCCGAATGTGAGCCGTGGGGAATAAACGGATATCTTAAAATATATCCTGCCTTTAAAGAAATGCTCAAAGAGGTTATGCCCAACGCAAAAGCAACCCTCGGTATGTGGAAATTCAATGAATTTATCGACGGTGAATGGGAAGGTTTTGTACCGCTTCTCGGTTCCGAACTTTTGAAAGATGTTCCGTTTTATGCGGCATATTTCCCGAACGGACAGCTTGTGCCTTGTCTGGAGGAAAGCGGTATGGTTGGTAAAGTGAATTTTATGGAGTTTTCCGAAATCAGTATGTACAGCTGTAAACCCTGGGGCGGATTTGGTGCAAGCTTGCTTACCGGCTATATGAAAAAAGTAAAAGAAAAGAGCGAACACATTTTCAGTGGTGGTATTGCTTATTCCGAGGGCATCTATGAAGATGCCAACAAGTTCATCATTCTTTCGGCATATTCGGGACGATATGAAAATCCCTATGATGCGATAAGAGATTATGTGAAAACAGAATTTTGTTGCGAAGATGAAGAATTGTATCAGGCGGTTATTAAAACCGAAACAGGTCTTGCAAGAACGTATGACCCCACCTTACCGCCTCCGCGCCGTTGCGTGATTCACGATACGAGCGATGTGGAATTTGTGTACAACACTTTCCAAAAATACAATAAAATCCTGCCCGAAAACATTACAAAATCACGCAAATTCCGTCTGTTTTATTTAAGAGCAGTTATCGACTACGCACTGATGCACAATGATTTTTATGTTAAGGGTTCGGAGGAATGTATTAAAGCAATGCAAGAGGTGGACGACATTTATTATGTATGTGACGAAACCTCGGGCAGTGTCCGCACACCTTTGGACAGAGAAACTTATACCGAATTATTCTGATTTAAAAGCCGTGACCTATGTCACGGCTTTTTGTGGTCATTTTTTACATTGTTGGTTTATTTTTGTAGGATGCGGAGAATGCGTTGAAATAATTTTTTGAAAATGGTATAGTGAAACAAAGGGGGAGATTATATGAAGCTGAACAGAGAAATGTATTTAGATAAAGTCCGTGCCTGCTGGACGGGTAAAAACATCGGCGGCACAATGGGTGCGCCCTTTGAACGCAAAACCGATATTTTAGATATTACAGGTTATACGACACCCAAAGGCGCTCCGCTTCCCAATGATGATTTGGATTTGCAGTTAATCTGGCTTACCGCAGTAGAAGATTTCGGCATCCGAAACACGACGCCACACGTACTCGGCAACTATTGGCTGGATTATGTAACAGGTCTTTGGAATGAGTACGGTGTCGGCATGGCAAATATGAAGATGGGCTTGCTTCCGCCCTACTCGGGAGAATATAAAAACGATTTTTGGAAGCATTCCAACGGCGCGTGGATTCGCACAGAAATCTGGGCGTGTCTGTTTCCCGGATTCCCAGAGCTTGCCGCACAGTATGCGTATCACGATGCGTGTGTGGACCACGGAATGGGCGAAGGTACTTATGCCGCAATGTTTGTAGCGGCTTTGGAAAGTGCGGCGTTTTTCGAAAAGGATATTCGGAAATTGTTAGAGGTCGGCTTATCCTTTATTCCGTCCGATTGCAGAATGGCACAGGCTGTAAATTTGGTTTGTGATATGTATGACCGAAAAGAAAACTGGACAGACACACGAAATGCTCTTGTAAAACTTTGCGAAGATTTGGGCTGGTTTATGGCACCTGCCAATGTGGGCTTTGTGATTTTAGGTTTGCTTTATGGCGAAGGTGACTATAAAAAATCTATGCTGTATGCCATTAATTGCGGTGATGATACCGATTGTACCGGCGCAACCATCGGTTCCATTATGGGGATTATGAGTGGTATGGATTGCGTGCCCGAAGATTGGGCGGAATATATTGGCGATTCCATTGTATCGGTTGCCATTGACCATTCGTTTTTGCGCCGTTGTGAAAGTGTAACCGAATTGACAGACAGAGTATACAAGCAAGTGCCGTCCTGCTTAATGGCTTACGGCATTTATATGGAATATACCGATGGAGAAACCGAGTGCGAAGAATATAAGTATACACCTTATCGTGCAACTTTGCCGTTGCCCATATCGGGGTATGCCGTTTATTTTCCCGATATGGTGCACGCATTGGTGTTTGCGGAACTGGATAAAGCTGAAATTGCGCCGGGTGAGTCGGTAAATATCACATTTAAAGTACAAAACCGCAGAGCGGATTATAAACAGATGCGTGTACAGCTGCAATTGCCCGAAGGTTGGACGGCAGATAAAACAGAAGCGTCGGTTTATGTGCAACATTGGGCATCCGAACAGGAAAGATTGGGTGAAACCACTATAAAAGTAACTGTGGGCGAAACAGTAAATGCAGAAAATAAAATTTATGCGAAAGTTTCGTTCACCGGCAGACCTTTTGAGACGATTCAGCCTATTTATGTATTTGCCAAATCAGATTGTAAAGCATTCTATTAAGAAAGAACCCGTATAGACGGCTTTTTCTGTCATTCTGAACGAAGTGAAGAATCTCATAAGTATAGCAGATATGAATAGGTGAGAACAACTCTCCGCGGGAATACAATGACAGCAAGCTGTCATTTGCATAACTTCGACTAACCAAAATAAATTTTGGAGTCTCATTTAACTCTGCATTTCGCACTTTTTGGAGTGTCCTTGACACAAACCAAAAAGTTTGCGCATTCGAGAGACGGCGGTTCAACTTACTTCGTTCCTTGGCTGTCTAAACGAACACGCTGTGCGTGTTCTTCTTCCGCGCGGAGGCGACAAAACAAAAAGGCACCCGAAATGGGTGCTTTTTTGTTTTGAAGATAACGTGTGATTTTGATACAATTTTTGGGGCGGTGCAAAATGCACCCAGATTATTTCACTGTGAAATAATCTTTTAATAATTGTAATTTGAGGTGTAAACTATCGAAAAGGAAAATGAAATTCTATGTAGGCGTTTTTTTGTTTGGCATACCTTTAAAGCAGGATGAGAAATCGGATAAAAATTAAAAAGCAATTTTGGATAGGTGGAAATGCATTGCAGTAGTTTACAAATGGGAAAAACTATGCTAAAATGAAGATGCGAAGATGAAAAAGGAGAGAGCTTATGATACATGTGTTGAATATCTATCACTGCGAACGAAAAATTACAAACGAGAGCTGGGGAAAGGCGAATGCGTTGTTTGTTTGCCGCATGTATTATGTGAACGCCGGGAATGCAGTGATTCAGCTTGAAGGCAAAACCTACGCCTTAACAGCAGGTAATCTTTATTTCATGCCACAAAGCAGCAAATTTAATCTGATGGAAGCCAATGACTTTGATTTTACCTGCTTTGATTTTTCATGTACACCCCTTTTACAGCGCAACAGCTTTATAGAACTGCCGGGCACTTTTTGTGGGCTGAATCATTTTTTTGAATTTGTCAATCAGGCACAGCATTATGTAGGGTATCGTAACTGCGCACATGTTTATAGTGGAGGATTAAGTCGTGAAGCGGAGCGTAATCTGCTGAAAACAATTCTGACTATTCTTGAAGATAATACGGAATTACCCTTTATCAGAAATGTTACTATAAACCGTGCATTGGAAATTATCATAAATAATCTTTTTGAAGTAACTGTCAAATCTCTGGCGCAGGAATTACATGTCACAGAGGGTTATTTTATTCATTTGTTTACACGCACTATTGGTATTTCGCCTATGAAATATATAAGAAGATTAAGACTTGCCGAGGCAGAGGATGTTCTCCAAAAAGGTATGAGTGTAGCAGAAGCGGCAGAAAAATGCGGATACAGCAATCCGAATGCACTTTGGAAAGCCATACGGCGTGAGTACGGTTGCACGCCAACAGAGTTAAAACTAAAATGAAACGTGGAGCATTTTTGGAGAGATTTTGGTCAGTGCAGGAAATTTACAAATATTTGTGGATGTGATACACTTAAATTGTTAGAACAGTTTTCAAAACAAATAAAGGAGGATGAATCATGAAAAAACTGTTAGCACTGTTGCTTACTTTTGTTTTTACTTTGTCCTGTGTGCCCGTTTTTGCGGCAGAGCAGGTGTCAAGCACCGATAGCAAGAGTGGTGAAATTGCAATTGAAACTTACGAGCTTACCGGCGAATGGAAAAGCTCTACTCACACAGGCTTAAAGCATCAATGGACAGCAACTACCGGTAACACCGCAACCTTTAAGATTGAAGGCATAAAGGCAGGTAATTATGAAGTGGATTACTGGCTGATTGCCCATAAAAACGATGGTGTAACAGCAAACTTTGCGGTGAATCACAACGGAAAGACAGACGGTGCGTCGGTTATCATCAAGCAAAACGGCGAGCCGATGGAAAGCGGTTGGGTAAACCTTGGCGTGTACGATTTTGCGGTAGAGGGCGACCAGAATGTAACCCTTATGTGTCAAAAAGGCAACGTGCGTGCAACTAAAATCCGTTTAGTGCCCACCGATAAACCGGTAACCGAAAGCAAACCGGTTGCAGAGCCCAAAAAGGAAGAAGTAAAAGAAGAAGTAAAGGAAGAACCAAAAACCGCAGCACCCGACGGTGCTTCGCTTACCGAACAGATTACGGTAACACCTTCGGGCGAATGTACAATAGAAGGCGGTTGGAAGTTTTCGCAGGCGGTTCCCGGTCCTATGACCAAAGCTCCTGCATCCCTTTGGATTGCGGCAGGCGAAACTGAAGCAAGTGTTACATACAAACCGCAGTTGAACACCGTAGGTGATGTTCGTATTTCGGTTTATATGCTTTACTGGCACGTAAATCAGGTGTCGGATGTTAAATATGAAGTGCATCACAACGGCAAAGTGGACGAAATTCATTTGAATCCTGCAAGCTATACCGAAAATCAATGGGTAACTTTAGGCTCTTTTGATTTTGCAGGTAAGCCTGAAGAAGAATTTGTTAAGCTTGTAACCATGCCGACTGCAGATGTTAAAGGCAACACAAGAGCATCTACCATTATGTTTGAAGTGTTAAACAGTGAAACAGGTGGCTTGTGGCAGACCGTTTATGTAACACCTTTGGAAGATGCCTACACAAAATTGGTTGCAATGGTGCCTTTGGATAAATTTGACGACATGGTAGGGCATTGGGCAAACTATGATGTGGAATATATGGCAAATGAAGGATTGGTTTCGGGCGTAGCAGGAGGCGTTTTTGACCCCGAAGCACAAATCACAAGAGCTGAATACATCACCATTTTGGACAGAGCAATGGGTTATGAAGCGGTTGCAGGCGAATCCTATGCAGATGTTGCGCAGGATGCCTGGTACGCACCTTATGTTGCAACTGCAAAGGCAAAAGGTTTGCTTAACGGTCTTCCGACAGAGGACGGTTTTAAACCCGAACAACCCATTACCCGTCAGGAAATGGCACTTTTCACTTATAATGCAATCAAGCAAATCGGAAAGAATGACGAATGGCTTTCTGACTTGCCTAACGGTTGGGAAAACTTTACCGATACCGATTCGGTTTCGGATTGGGCAACCGATGCACTCAAATACTTGATTCAGACAGGTATTATCAAAGGTACCTCCGACACAACCGTTTCAGCACTCGACAATGCAACAAGAGCACAGGGCGCGGTTATCTTAAAGCGTTTTATGCAGATGTTTGTCTGGGCAGGACCGCCGACAGACGAAGAATGGGTGCTTACATTTAATGATGAATTTAACGGCACCGAAATGGATTGGAGTATCTGGAAATCTGCGGCACAGTCGCCCGCATCGCTCCTTTCGTCCAGATGGCCCGAAAACGCAGTTGTAAAAGACGGCAATTTGAATCTTGAAGTCAGAAGAGAACAAAGAGGCGGCAAAGAATGGACCGCAGGCTCGGTTTGGGTACGTCCCGAAGTGTTCTCGCAAAGCTACGGTTATTGGGAAGCACGGTATAAAATAGCAGAATGCTCCGGTATTAACAACTCCTTCTGGATGACAACCGGCAGCACAAAATTGCCCAATACCGGATACAGATACGAGCTGGATGTAAACGAGGGACATTATCCCAATATCATGAACACCAACTATCACAGATACTATGAGGACGGCACCAAGAAAACATATTCGGAAAAAGAAAGCTCTGTATATGATTTGTCCGTAGATTTCCACACCTATGCCCTTGAGTGGAACGAAGATAAGCTGATTTATTATTTAGATGGTAAAGTGGTTGCGGAAAAAGTTAACGAAAATGCATCTTGGCCGACCTACCCAATGCTTTCTTCTGCAGTACTTAACTGGGCAGGCTCAATTCCGGACAGCATTGACAAAACTGCACAGGTTGTAGATTATGTACGTATCTGGCAGCGTCCCGATAAGGTCAATGACCCCAATTACACCGTTTTTGGTACACCCGTAGAAGTAGAAGATGAAACCGAAGAGAAAGAAGAAAATGTTGTTCCCGCAGTTACGGTTGCAGAACAGCCAGTAGATAACACCACCTATGAGGGTGAAATCATCATCCCGGGCGTAACCGAAGGCGAATGGAAAACCTCTACCTCTTTTAAGAACTATGACGGTACAAAGGAACATTTGTGGACAAATGTGGCAGGACTCAAATCTACATACCCCTTAGCAGAGGTACCCAAAGGCAAGTATAAGATTTATATGTGGCGCATGCCTCATAAGAACAACATCGGACAGATGGACATGATTTTAACCCAGGATGGCAAGGATGCTTTAGCCGGCTCTATGGCGTTAAAGATTAAGGACGGTGAATCGGCAGAATTTGGCTGGATTCTTTTGGGTGAGCATGAGCTTACCGGGGACAAAAATGCGTCGGTAAATTACACTTGTACCGGCCAAAACTGCAGAAACACAGCTATAAAATTGGTTCCTGTCAAATAATGAAAGTGATGACTGAAATTTCGGATATTCCGCTTGTCTTTATGCGTGGCGTAAAGCTTGAAGGACAGGATATAGATGATAAAGAATAATTTTGAAACTTAATCCGGAACGAATGATTACAAATAATAGAATTTTCTAAAATTGAAAACATTCTTAAACACCGAATATGGTGGTATGTTCCATGATGGCTCGCTGAATTTGATTCAAGAGGCGGAAAACTATATGATGAACGATAACATCTGGCATGAAGGACCACGTAAAAGTTCAACAGGTCCTTTAGCCGATACAGAAATTTTCGACAGAAGCAAAGGATAATTTGTAACATGAAAAAATATAATTTGATTGTAGTAGGCGGTGGAATATCAGGAATTGCGGCAGCAGTAAGTGCGGCACGCGAAGGCATGAAGGTTCTCCTGGTTGAAAAATTCGGTTCTTTAGGCGGTGCGATGTCAAACAGTTTGGTATATCCTTTTATGGCGAACAATTACGGCCCAAATAAAGTACAGCTATCGCGCGGTATTTTTGAGGAAATGACACAACGTAAAGAAAAGTATAACGATACTTCCTGGGAATGTTATAAGTTTGTTTTTGATGATATGATAACAGAAGCAGGGGTTGATGTACTGTTTCACGCAACTGTTTTTGATGTGAAAAAAGAAGGGCGATTGCTTAAAAGTGTATTTGTTGCAACAAAATCAGGTGTTATGGAGATTGAGGCTGATTACTTTATAGACGCTTCGGGTGACGGAGAATTGATTGCCATGGCAGGTTGTGATTTTCAGCTTGGAAGAGAAGCAGACGGCTTGAGTCAGCCTATGACTACCTGTTTCAGAATGAGTAATGTTGATATCGAACAGTTCAACCAGGATAAAGAAATGCTGCAGGAAAAATATAAACAAGCTCGCGAAGAAGGCAGAATTTCAAATCCAAGAGAAAATATTCTTGTATTTTTAGGAGTTGGGGAAGGTATTGTACATTTTAATACAACAAGAATAGTAAAGCACAGTCCTGTTGAACCTTTTGAGGTGAGTCTTGCAGAAATAGAGTCTCGAAAACAAATATGGGAAATTGTGAGCTTTTTAAAGGAAAATTCTAAGGCTTTTAAAGATAGTTGTATTATTTCTATTGCAAGCCATATAGGGGTGCGTGAGAGCCGTAAGCTTAAAGGAGAATATATTTTGACAGTGGACGATTTGATGCAGAAGGTTTCCTTTGAGGATACAATCGCATTAGGACGCCGCGGTATAGATATTCACAGTCCCGACGGTACCGGCACCTATACATACAGCTTTAAGCAGGATGAATATTATCAAATTCCGTACCGCTCACTATTGCCGAAGGAATTTGACAATATGCTGGTTGCAGGAAGATGCCTTTCTGCAGAGCACGCTGCACATTCTGCAGTACGCATTATGCCCATTTGTGCGTGTATGGGTGAAGCGACAGGTATTGCGGTAGCAGTAGCAGCTGAAACAGGAAAAAATGTACATACGATTGATGTTAAAAAGTTAAGAGAAAAGCTTACCGAAAAAGGCGCCGTTCTGGAGGTGTAATATGATAAAAACTTTTGATTTCGATAAACTTGACATTATTGTCCCGATTATGATTGAACAGGATTGGCCGGATGTAAATGAAGTAATAGATGCTATTCGCTTTCAAAAAGAAAAATACGGAATTACTCGCTTTGCATTGGCTTTTCCCAGTACGGGTTGGAGAATGACAAAAATTCCGACTCTTTCACATTATGAAAAAATGGCAGAGATGTTTGTTGAAATTAAAAAAGAACTTTTAAAGGATGGTATAGATTGCGGATGGTGGAATCAACTGACTGTAAAATCCGGTGCATCTGAAAAATGCAGGCGCATGATTATGTCGGACGGAACCGAAACACCATTTGCGTCCTGTCCGTTAGACCCGGCTTTTCAAAAAATGTTTTCAGAGGCAACCGCGAGATTTGCTGAAATTGCAAAACCGTCTTTTGTGTTTTTTGAAGATGATTACTCTGTTTCTGCAGCTGCAAGAGGCAGATGGAACGGTTGCTATTGCAACCGTCATTTAGAGGCATTTGCGAAAAAAACAGCTCAGCGTTTTACACGTGAAGAACTAGTTGAAATCTTTGAAAAACAAACACCGGAATCTTATGAGTTGTTCAGAAAATGGCGTGAGCTTATGTGTGACTCTTTAGTAAGCCTTTCTGAAGCAGTACGCAGAGAAGTGGACAAAAAATCACCTGAAATTCCAATAGGTAGCATGCAACCCGGTTCTTGCGATGCAGACGGCGATTCAACCGAAAAAGTTGCACGGGCACTGGCAGGGAAAAACCACACGCCTTTTTGCAGAATTCACGGCACGGCATATTGCAACCGTGAGGATTCAAAAGATATTCCAACCCTATTGTATCATGCCCTTTATTCTAAACAACACATAGGCGACAATTTTGTTTTTTATCACGAATCAGACACTTTTCCTCACACAACTTTTTATATGTCTGCCAACAAAATGCGTGCAATAATGTCTGCTGCATATTCCTTTGGGTTTGACGGTTCTACCTTTCAGACGGCACAGATGCTGGACGATATGAATGAGGAACTGGCATACGGCAAGATGTTTAAAAATGAGTGTGAACGTTTTAATGAAGTGCATCGGATTGCAAAGCAATGCAAACTGCAAGGTGTAGAAATTGCATATGACCCATTCTGGAATACTGCAGAAGGCTTACCTTCCAATCCGTATTGGACAGAAAGTGTATCGTTGTTTGGTATTCCGTTTATGACC
Source organism: Clostridia bacterium (assembly GCA_017410375.1). Taxonomy (NCBI): domain Bacteria; kingdom Bacillati; phylum Bacillota; class Clostridia; species Clostridia bacterium. The sequence goes on from JAFQQW010000001.1 coordinate 49,437, forward strand.
ACAGAGTCGGATGTAGCATTCTGGGATGCCCGTCAGGCAAAATACAAAAGCCATGATGAAATCATGCAATATTTTTCCAAAGGACTGATTTTGGACGGTTCTGCCGCAAAGGTGCTGTGTGCACGTGGATACAGCAAATATTTAGGTGTTGAAATGGGCGAGGATGTGGCACAAGGCCGACTTCAATATGATTTGGGTGCGAGAGAAATCATAAAGCCGCCCTTTGATACATACAGCAAAGGAAAAAATATGCCTTCCGCACATATGTTTTCACGCGGTAAAAACGGCAAGCTTTTTGAAATGAAAATTATAAACCCTGAGGTTGAAATTATCAGTGAAGAGTATACGATGCATAAGGAGTTCGTATCGGTTGCTATGACACGCTTCCAAAACGAACTGGGCGGAAAAATTGTGATTATGGGAATGACACTTGAGAAAAACAAATCTCACTCCTTAATCAATTACCGCCGTCAGCACTTATTCCATGAAATGCTGAAATGGTGCAGCGATTCTTATGTGTTCGCTAAAAATCAACCCAACATTTATACAATTGTAAATGAAGCGATAAATCCCGAAGAAAGCGGATTTTACGGTATGCTTACACTGATTAATTTAGGTGATGACACACTTGATAATGTAACTTTGCATTTACCTCCAAAATGGCAAAAGGCTACAGAATTTAAACTACTTGACAAAAATGGAAAATGGGTTTCGGGTAATATTCAAAAACAAAAGGATGAGTTGATAATAGGCGAAGAATTTAAGCATTGTAATCCGATGTACATCTTGATAAAATAACCGAGAAATATATTGCTACCACCAAACAGGATATATGGTGTGTTCAATATCGTATATAGAGCGAGATGAAGCAAAGTTTTTTTGCAGTGCTTGCAAAAGAGATGAAGCGAATAAAACAATATTTACACTTGATAAAATACCTAAAAAGTCGGAACTGTGCCTTGAAAATGTTATAGATATATACAAATGTTATATTAAAAATAACAAATTAAGATATTATACTTGATGGGAGGAAATGAAATGTCAAAGCGAATTCCCTGCGAAATGCTTTATAATTGTAAAGATGAAAAATATAGCGAAGCTATCCGCCAATTTCAGGGTTGTCCTACCATAGCGATTACGAAAAAGGGCAGAATCTTTATGGGGTGGTACGCCGGAGGTACAAGAGAACCGCATATGGAAAACTATAATTTGCTGATTTACAGCGATGACAACGGAAAAACCTGGTCGGAGCCGATTTTGATTATTCCAAGCAATAAAGAGCTCTGCGTACATGCGCTTGATATTCAGCTTGTTGTATCACCCGAAGGCAAGCTTTTTGTGCATTGGGTACAAAATGACACCATTAAGTCGGATGAACAGTGCTATCATTGGGTAGACGGATATATTTTTGCGGATTTTCATCACGCACAATGGTTGACTGTTTGTGATGAACCGGATGCCGAAGTGCCGACTTTCAGCACGCCTCGGTATGTTGACAGTGGTTTTCTTCGTTGCAAAACAACCGTTCTGTCTGACGGCAGATGGTTTAATTGCAATTATGACCAGATTACCGATTGTTACGGTTACAGTATTTCGGAAGATAAAGGAGAAACCTTTAAAAGACACTATGGGGCGAAGAAAATTGAAACGCCTTTTGATGAAACCATGGTGTATGAGCGGAAAGACGGCTCTTTACATATGCTTGCACGAAATACGACCGGGTATCTTGCAGAAACCGTGTCAGAAGATGGGGGCAAAACCTGGTCTGAAGCCAAACTTACAGATATAGAAAGTCCGAATACAAGATTTTTCATTGCAAGAACACCATCCGGTAGAATTTTACTTGTAAATAATGACAACAAAGAAAAACGGATTAATATGTCTGTATATCTTTCAGAAGATGACGGCAGAACGTTTAAATACAAAAAATGTATTTATGAAGGAACTTCTTCCTATCCGGATGTGGATTTTTACGATGGTAAAATTTATTTGGTGTTTGACCACGGCAGAACAAAAGAAAAAGAAATTCTGTTTTGCGCTTTTACGGAAGATGATATCATGAATGATAAAACAATCGAAGTTAAAATCATAAGCAAACCTTAAATTATTCCTTTGATAAGGAGTTTTGGATAACCATTAATAAGCTTATAAAAATGAATAAAACAAAAATGCATCGGTAAATTACACTTGCGGTGGCAATAATTGCAGAAACACAGCGATTAAATTGGTTCCTGTCAAATAAAAATTGTGTTGTGGCAAAGAATCATTAAGAAATACCTTGCTCGACATCCTCACATAAGGATAATTCGACAGAAAACCATTTTTTGTAAATTTCGCCTTGTACTGTACTTAAAAATAAGATTCTCGGTGCAAATCAGTTTGGGGTTAGATATTTTGCGAATTAGAAAAAGCAAAAAAATGCAGTAATGTAAAGCATACTGCATTTTTTGTTGTTTCTCCCTTGACAGCGTGAATGCAGGGGAGTATAATGAACAAAAATGGCAAAGGTGGCGTGTGTATGGCAAGCAAAACAAAAGCGGATATGTGTCAAGGCCCTCTTTGGGGCAGTATTTTTAAATTTGCCTTTCCCATAATGCTAACCGGACTTATACAGAGCCTTTATAATGCGGCGGATACCATTATTGTAGGCCGTTTCGCAGGGCAGGAAGCACTGGCAGGTGTTGGCACCAGTGCCGCTCTTACTGCAATGATGCTGAATCTGTTTTTGGGACTTACTTCGGGTGTAACGGTGCTTCTCGGCAATGCCATTGGAGCAAACGACACCAAAAATATTCACAAAATTGTACATACATCCATTTCTCTTTGTATTATTGGCGGTCTTTTTATTTCGCTTGTGGGTATTTTGTTTGCAGAGCCCCTGCTCCGTATGACGGGGGTGCCCGAAGAAGTTATGCCGCAGGCAACCATTTATATGAAAATTATATTTATGGACAAAATTCCTATGCTTATTTACAATATCGGCGCGGCAATTCTTCGCGCCAAAGGCGAAACCAAACAACCACTTTACATTGTGTCTGTATCAGGGATTGTGAATGTGGGGTTAAATCTGTTGTTTGTAGTTGGCTTGCATATGCAGGCAGAGGGGGTTGCCATTGCGACCGTTATTGCACAGATTATTAACGCAGTTGCAATTCTGATTATCCTTTGTAAGAGCGAGGATGATACACGTCTTATTTTTAAGAAACTTAAAATTTATAAAAGACAGGCGATAGATGTTTTGAAAATCGGTTTGCCTGCAGGCATTCAGAGTGCAACCTTTTCTTTTTCCACCGTTATCATTCAGTCGGGGATAAACAGCTTTGGCGCGGCGGCGATTGCAGGTAGTACTGCGGCAAATAACATCACAAATTTTTATGATATCGTCTTTAATGCTATGTTTACAACGCCTATGGTATATGTCAGTCATAACATGGGCGCTAAAAAATATGACAGAATCGGAAAAATTGTTCGGGTTTGCCTGAGCTATGTATGTATTTTCTGGTTCTTACTTGCACTTTTAAGTTACTTTGGTAGAAATACCTTTATTGGGTTCTATACACCGGGAGATGCCGAGGCAATCCGGTATGGTGCAACAGTGCTTTTAATTAGTGGTGTAACTTTTGGCTTGTGCGGACTTATGAACGTAATGGGCGGCACAATCCGCGGTATGGGACATTCGTTTAAAAGTATGATTGTGACCTTGGGTGGCGTTTGCGGTATCCGTATTTTATGGGTTTTGACTGTGTTTAAGGCGGCGCCTACCATTGAAACTTTGTTTATTTCTTATCCGCTTTCCTGGCTCGGCACGTTTTTAGTACATTGCATAATATTCAGATTTTTACTCAAAAAAATAAAAATGGGGTTCACTTCATAATTTCAGACAATTTTTATTTGTCGGTGGCAGAATGGTTTGTAAGCAGAAAGGAAAAATTCAGTTTTGCGCTTTTACGGAAGAGGATATCATTAATGATAAAACAATCGAAGTTAAAATCATAAGCAAACCTTAAATTATTCCTTTGATAAGGAGTTTTGGATAACCATTAATAAGCTTATAAAAACGAATAAAAACAAAAATGCACCCGGGATGGGTGCAATCAATCCTGTCATTCTGAGCGTTAGCGAAGTATCTCGGGCATGTGCGGATATTTTCCGCGGGAAACTCTGCGTTTCACATTTTTTCGGCTGACCCGGTCAGCAACGAAAAAATTGTTTACTCGAGACTTCACAGTCCGCAAATGCTGTCGCGCATTTGCGTCTGCTCCGACGAACCGACCTATCGGTGGTTCGTTCACGCAGGAGAGGTAACAAAACAAAAAAGCACCCGAGATGGGTGCTTTTTTGTTTTGAAGATAATGTGCAATTTTGATACAATTTTTTGGGCGGTGCAAAATGCACCTAGATTATTTCACTGTGAAATAATCTTTTTTTACAGATTAATCTCTTTGGAAAAGGTGCTCCTACAAGCAAAAGACTATTTGTTTTGTTTCCGATAAACTAAGGGTGTAATCCCTTCGTGTTTCTTAAATGCACGAATGTATGAGGAAGTATCAGCAAAACCACATTTTGTGCTTATTTCTTCAATTGAATCTGTAGTACTGTTGAGAAGATTTTTAGATACATGAAGCCTCAGATTTAATATGTATTCATATGGGGAAAAACCGGTGTTTTGTTTGAATACTGTGGAAAAATAGCATCGACTCAGATGACAAATGTCGGCAAGAGTATCTGCTGAAAGCGTATTTGAATAATTTTCTGATATATAATTAAGTACATCATTAATTCTGGATTTATCATATTTTATGCTGTGGTGGGAAATGAGCGTTGTAAGTATGCGGTAAATTACATCAGAACATTTTTCTTCAGGAATTGTCTTTTTTATGTAGTCGTAAATTTTGTCAAAATATACTTCAATTTCAGCCAAATCGGTCATCAGATTAGAATTATAAAGCTCGGTTATATATTTATAATATTTGTTGCTTTGTTCGCCCATGAAATGGATATATTTAAACTCCCAAATTTCACCTGAAGGAAAGTATTCGTGGGCTTTTTTACAGTCAATAAAAAAGATGCTTTTTGGAGTGATAGAATATTGCTTTCCGTTATATTTAAGAATGCCTTCACCATTTACGGTATATAAAAGCAGGTAGCTCGGCAGGTTGTTTCTTTTTATATAAAAATCACTTTTACATATAAAATGTCCTGTCCATTGCACATAATAATAAAGTTTTATTGCAGTTTCTGTTGCAATGTGGGGTAAAGTTGTTTTAAAAAAACAATTTTCATTAAGCAACATAGCTAATCACTCCTCAAATAATAATTCTTACACTATAAAACAAATTGCATATTTTTTGAAACAATATGTAATTGAATATAGCTTGAATATTTGATATAATTATAAACAAATAGAGAGGATTTGTCAATGGTTATTTGTGCGAGGTGAAATATGGATATTATAAAAAAATATGTAGATAAATTTAATGGAGAGGACGAAGAATTGTATGTAAATCTTATAGATAATGCACATGCTTATGAGTGGCTTTCGGATGAGATTCCTGTTTTTGAATGTCCGGATGAGGATATTGAAGAAGCTTATTATTTCAGGTGGTGGACATACAGAAAACACCTTAAAAAGACTGAGGATGGATATATTATAAGCGAATTTCTGCCAAAGGTTTCGTGGAGTGGAAAACATAATGAAATAAATGCCGCTGTAGGGCATCATCTTTATGAGGGACGTTGGCTTAAAAATTCAGGGAAGTATCTTAAAGATTACATAAATTTCTTTTTGAATAACCCGGAGAGGGGGCATCAGTACAGTGCATGGCTCATATATGCTGTTCATCAGATGTGTATGGTAAACGGTGAATGGAATATGGGTGCAGACTTCCTTGAAAAGATATGCAGATACTATGAGGAATGGGAAAAAACACATCTCCTTCCAAATGGAATGTACTGGTCTTATGATAATTACGATGCTATGGAATATATGGTAAGTGGAACTACTGAAGATTTGAGGTGTTTAAAGGGCATCCGTCCTACGCTTAACTCATATATGTGTGCCGATGCATGGGCAATTGCCAATTTTGCAAGGCGTATGGGGAAAAAAGATATAGAGGAAAAATACCTGAAAAAATACGAACTCTTAAAAGAAGCCATAAACAAAAATCTCTGGCAGGATGGATTTTACAGAGCATTTCATTTTGAAGACAACGCAGAAGGAAGCACCGTTGAGAGTATTATAGAAAACTGGAGGGATAAAAGCCCGAAAGAACTTATAGGCTATATCCCGTGGATGTTCAATATCCCGTATGAGAAAAGAGAAAGTGTGTTTGAATATCTGACAGACGAGAATTTCTTCTCTACGGAATTTGGTCTTGCAACTTTAGAAAAAAACAACAAAAGATTTTTATATGAGGTAGACCATGAATGCCTTTGGAATGGTTATGTGTGGCCATTTGCAACAGCGCAGACTCTTACGGCTATGAGAAACATGATTGTAAACTGCAGTGACAGAGAAAAGTATAAAGATTCATTTTTTAAACTTTGTAAACAGTATGCAAAAAGCCATAAGCGGGTTGCTGAAAATGGAAAAATTGTAAATTGGATTGATGAGGTAAGACATCCTTTAAAGGATGAATGGTCAAGTCGTGAGATACTTAAAAATCTTGACTGGATGAAGGATATAGGTGGCATGCCGGAGCGTGGTAAGGATTATAATCATTCTACGTTCTGTGATGTTGTTATTTCAGGTATTGCAGGTGTTATATATGAAAAAGATGAATTGATGCTAATGCCAATGATTCCGGAAGATTGGGAATGGTTCAAACTTGAAAATCTTCATATAAGAGGTAAAAAATATTCTGTGATATATGATAAAACAGGAGATAAATATAACTGCGGAAAAGGTCTGATGATAAGAATGATTGGTTAAATATAAAGATACTAATGTGAAAATTAGCGTTTTTTGGTTGGTGTATATCTGATTCGTTAAGTATCAATCTGATTTGGGCTTTTTGAGTTAGATTTATGCTGTGAGGCGGAAAGGAGAATATTATGGAAAATTTTAAAAAATATATTAAAAATCCGGTTTTTGGGGACAAATCAACCGGAACAACATTTGATGCATATGTGTGGGTGGACAACGGAAGATACAGAATGGACTTTTCATGGAGGCCAAAGAAAGCATGTGCTGTTACCTTCAGTGATGACGGAATTAACTGGAGTGAGCCGGTTATTACTTTGAGTTCAAACGAAAAAACAGGCTGGGAGGACGATATAAACAGAAATTGTGTTATAAAGGTTGATGATGTGTATAAGATGTGGTATACCGGTCAGGCAAGAGGAAAGAGCTATATCGGTTATGCTGTAAGCAATGATGGTATAAATTTTATTCGTGTAAGTGAAGAACCTGTCATGATTGCGGAGTATAATTGGGAAAAGGAATCGGTTATGAATCCCTGTGTAATCTATGATGACGGATTATATAAAATGTGGTATTCGGCAGGTGAGACGTATGAGCCTAATGTTAATGCCTATGCAACAAGCACTAACGGAATAGAATGGAAAAAAGCAAAATGTAATCCTATTTTTGTATGTGACCCTGAAAATGAATATGAGCAAAACAGAATAGGTGGTTGCCATGTTGTTAAAACAGAGGGCATGGGTTATGTAATGTTCTACATAGGCTACAAGGATATTGATACAGCACAGATTTGTGTTGCAAAATCAAAAAATGGAATAACCGGGTGGGAAAGGTCGAAATTAAATCCATTAATTGTTCCTGAAAAAGGTATGTGGGATTCGGATGCATGTTATAAGCCGACAGTTGTATGGAATGAAAAAGATAAAAAATGGATGCTTTGGTATAACGGAAGAACAGCTGACCGTGAATATATTGGGTATGCAGAATATAATAATAGAAATTTATTTAAAGAAGAATTGTAGGAGGAAAGAAAAATGCCACTTATTGATATGCCAATTAAAGAATTGGAAAAATATGAAGGAACAAATCCGAAACCTGTTGATTTTGATGAATATTGGGATAATGCCATAAAAGAAATGAAAGCGGTAAATCCCAAGGTTGAATTTATAAAAAAGGAATTTGAATTTCCCGGAGCCGAATGCTACGATATGTATTTTACCGGTGTTAACGGTGCAAGAGTTTATGCTAAACATATAAGACCGAAAAATATAACAGGCAAAATACCGGCAATTCTTTTGTTCCACGGTTATTCAGGTCATAGTGGGGATTGGTGCCAAAAATTGTCTTATATACAGGCAGGCTTTGCGGTTTTTGCTATGGATGCACGAGGTCAGGGCGGAAAAAGTGAAGATGTAGGCGGTGTTCACGGAACTACATATGCAGGTCACATTGTAAGAGGCTTGGATGACAAAGATCCAAATAAACTTTTGTTCCGAGATATTTTCCTTGATACCGCTGAACTTGCAAACATTGCTATGAGTATGGATTTTATTGATGAAAATAAAATATATGCTATGGGCGGAAGTCAGGGCGGTGCATTAACAATTGCCTGTGCTGCATTAGAACCACGTGTAGCAAGAATTTCGACTACATTCCCGTTTTTATCGGATTATAAACGTGTTTGGGAAATGGATCTGGCAAAAGCTGCGTATGGTGAATTGAGACAGTACTTCAGGGATTTTGACCCTGAACACATCAGGGAGAACGAAATATTCACCAAGTTAGGTTATATTGATTTGCAGTACCTTGCACCAAGGATAAAAGCAAAAACTCAATTTATAACAGGACTTATGGATGAAATTTGTCCTCCATCAACACAGTATGCAGTATATAATAAGCTTGTTTGCGAAAAGACACACATTATATATCCCGATTTTGGGCATGAAGATATTAACACGGCTGCAGATAAAGTATTTTTGTTTTTTCTTTGATGATTTTTTAAAGCAAGGAGTAAATTTGTTATGCCAACAACCAATCAATCACATTTATCTGCTTTATACCTTCGTAATTTGCTCCATTGCCGATATCATCAAGAGTTAAAAGAGTTTTTGGGTAATTATCTTTTATCTCCTGCAACGGTGCTAGTTCTCGTTCTAAGGTCTTTTCATCAAGTACGCTTGCAGAAACCTGATAATACTCAACCTCGTTCATATTGGTTGCAACAAAATCCACTTCTTTTTCAGCTAACTTACCAATATTAACACGATTTTTTCTTCTTAAAAGTTCAAGATAAACCACATTTTCAAGAAGATGTCCCAAATCTCTTGTGGATTGGCTTATAATATGATTTCTTATTCCACTATCTACAAAATAATACTTGCCAAGAGTTTTTAGGAATTGTCTACCTTTTATATCGTATCTCGTTGCATTATAAAGAATATAGCTGTCTGTCAAAGCTCTTAAATACGCCTCAACTGTATTAGGCGAAATCTTTCTGCCACTTGATATCAGTGTATCGCTTATTTTCTTTGTCGAAATAGGACTTCCTATACTTGAGGCAACGGTTTTTAATATGTTCTCCAATACTGATACATCATTTATTTTCTCTCTTGTAGCAACATCTTTTAAGAGAATGGTGTTGTAGCTACCTTCGATATACTGATTTATAACTTTCTCATTGTTTTCAAGATATGCAACATAGGGGAACGAGCCATATCTTAAATAGCTATCAAAGATTTCTCGTTTGTTTTTGCCGCTTTCCTTTGTTGCTTCGTAGTATTCTTTGAAAGAAAAGGGTAACATATCAATTTGAATATATCTTCCTGAAAGCAATGTTGCAAGTTCTCCTGACAGTAAATAAGCATTAGAACCTGTAATATAAACATCGCAGTTTTTCTTTATAAAAAGACTGTCAACCGCTTTTTCAAATTCACTACATTTCTGCACTTCATCTATAAAAATGTAATTATTTTTATTGGGAACAAGGTTTGAAGTTATATAGTTGTATAACGCTTTGTAATCCAATAAATCAGCATTTTCAAGCTCTTCAAGATTGACCGATATAATTTGACTATCATCTATGCCTGTCTGCTTTAAATGGTCAATGTACAACTCAAACAAAGTAGATTTACCGCATCTTCTGACACCGGTGATAACTTTGATAACCTGTTTATCTTTTAGTGCTATTAAATTATCTAAATATTCTTTTCGCTGAATCATTTTTGGCACCTCATTTCTTTGATTTTATACTAACACAAAACTTTGATTTTGCCAATAGTTTTTTCTCATACAAGAAAAAACTTGTAAATTTCGACAACTTATTTCTGTAGACGTTTCGGAAATAAGTTTTCCCTAATCAAGTAGGAGGCTAATCAACTTATGGTTAGCCTCCTACTCGATTTTGTTCTAATGAATATTCTGTAAAACACATCAAAATGACTTCAATATGTAGCGTTGCACTATGTACTTTTTCTGTAATCAGCCGGGCAAATGCCAAATGCTTTTTTAAATTCTCTGCTGAAATAGCTCATATCTGTATAGCCTGATAGTTCAGCGGCTTCTGTTATTGTATACATTCCGGACGTTATAAGCTCCTTTGCGTAAGATATTTTCAGTTCATTGATATATTTTCGCGGCGATATTCCAAATGTATTTTTAAATATTTTTCTTAAATAATCTTCACTTATATCGCACATTGCAGACAACTCTGAAATGCATATACTTTCGTTTGTGTAATTCTTTTTAATATATTCAACAGCAGGAGCAATCAGATTAGCGGTACTGCGTGCCATGTATTTTGAGTTGTATTCGCTCTGCATCATAGATATAATATTATACAAAATTGATTTACACTGCATATGAAATGCGGTGTTTTTATTTTTCCATAATTCCGTTGCCTTTTCAAACTCCTTAATAAAAGCAGAAGCATTTTTTAATTTGAAGGAAAACGGTTCAAAATCAATATTTTCGGAAATATCAAAATTTATTGCATAACAATTTCCCGAAATTTTCGAACAGACTGTATAACTTGAACCTTTTGGCATATAAATAATCTCATTTTGTCCAACTGAAACAACTTTTTCATCAGAAAAAACATATTTTTTTGCATCATCCGGATTTGGGGATATGTTAACAGCAATGCCGTGCGAGGCTCTGTTTTTATGAACGGGTTCGCCTGTTCCGGGTTTAACATATGTTGCAAGCATGATATTTGTAATATTAAAATCAGAATTCATAAAATTTTTCATAACATTACCTCTTGGTGTTATTATATAATTCATTCTTGAAAAAGTCAAGTGATATTGAAATGTCTATGTACTTTTTTGTTTTATAGTATATAATTTGTAATATCAGTAATTAATTTTGAAAGGAATGGTTTTCGTGAGCAATTTATGGAACGCATTTGAAACTGACAGAGAAATGCTTGATAAACAGTATGTCAAAGCATGGAACAATGAGGAATCCTTCGAAAGGGTAGAAAATCTGCAAAGTAGAGTTATGGAGCTTGCCGATACATTAAAAGAATGCTCGCATCCCGTAGTCAAAGCAAAATGCTTTGATTACATATTGGAGAATGCACAGATTTGCATTAATCCTGATGATTGGTTCGGGATTTCATTAGAGGCTGCGAAAATGGATCCGATAGTGGATATTGGTTGTCATTATGTTAAAATTTTAAATTCACTGCACAATAAATGGAAAAACGAGCTTGGTGATGTATTGTACCCGGAGCAGGATAAGCATTTTTGCAAATATGCAGTAAATAATTTGCTTAACGAATTTTATATTGATTACAATCATTCAACTCCAAACTGGGAAGATATTTTTAAATACGGAATCAACGGTCTTTTAAAAAGAGTACAGAGCTATAAAACTGATTTAGACAAAAAATCACCACTGTTCTCCGAACAGCTTGCATATTTTGAAGGTATTGAAATAACATACAATGCAATTTTAAAGCTATTTAAAAGATATATAATTGCATTAGATAAAAAAACAGAGCCCAAAATGGTATGTATGAAAAAGGCTTTTGAAAATCTGACAAACAACCCTCCAGCAAACACTTATGAGGCACTTTTGCTTGCTGTGCAGTATTGGTTTTTGCAGGAAAACATAGACTGCGTAAGAGCAAGAACAATGGGTGGACTTGATCAGCTTTACTATCCGTTCTATAAAAACGATTTAGAAAACGGTACATTCACAAAGGAAAATATAAAAGAGCTGTTTGTATATTTTATGAACGTTTTTAATGCAATGCGCGTGGCGTATCAGCAGCCAATCTATGTCGGTGGTATGAACGAAAAAGGCGCTTGCATCGTAAATGAGCTTTCATATATAGTATTGGATGCTTATAATACTTTGTCTGCTCCAAATCCGAAGCTTCAGACAAAAATAGGTAAAAACACGCCTGATAAATTTTTAAAAGCCGTTGTTGAAACCATACGAAACGGAAATTCAAGCATTTCCATTATGAACGATGATAATGCAGCATTGTCACTTATGAAGTTAGGGGTACCTGAAGAGGAAGCGCTTACGAATCTTATGTCGGGATGTTGGGATTATACCGTAAAAAATCATGAGGTCAAAACACTACCCGTCAGAGTTTCTTTGCCTAAAATTTTGGAATACACAATGACAAACGGCAGATGTCTCACCACAAATGAAACTGTAGGCTGTGAAACAGGGAGCACTTTTGAAACCTTTGAGGATTTTTATTCTGCTTATGAAAAGCAATGGCTGTATATCTGGAAAAGGGTTAAAAGTATTATTGAAAATTGGGAGTTGTACCTTGCTGATATCAGCCCATCGAATATGTTTTCGGGAACTATGACCGACTCGCTTGCACAGGGAGTTGACGGATACGCACGGGGAATGAAGTATAATACGACGGTTTATACGGTCGCAGGACTTGGTACATTGGTTGACGGTCTTTGTGCTGTAAAAAAATATGTGTTTGACAAAAAAGAGGTTTCTCTTGTAGAATTTGTTGAAATTTTAAAAAATAATTGGAACAACAATGAGCGACTCAGAAAAATCATTTTAAATGATAAAGATAAATACGGAAACGGCTCGGATTTGGCAGATGAATTAATGATCAGATTAACTGATTTCTTTGCCAAAAGTATAAACGGCGTTCCAAACAGCAGAGGCGGATACTGGAAACTTGGTACTTTATCTATAGATAAGAATGTCCGTTATGGTGCAGTGACAAAGGCAACGCCTGACGGTAGAAAAGAAGGCGAACCATTTTCAAAAAATCTTTCTCCTGTAATCGGAATGGACCGTGGAGGAATAACAACCTTATTAAACTCAGTCGGCAAAATGGATTTTTCACAATTCCCGCACGCAGGAATGCTTGATCTGATTTTACATCCGACAGCAGTAAGCGGTGATGATGGTCTTGAGGCTTTTGCCGGTCTTGTAAAAGCGTATTTTGCCAAAGGCGGTCACTCTTTGCAGTTTAATATTTTCTCCGCTGAGACATTAAAGGAAGCACAGAAAAATCCGGAAAAATACAGAACACTTCAAATCAGAGTTTGCGGATGGAATGTGTATTTTGTTGATTTGGAAAAGGTATTGCAGGATGCATTTATAAAACAATGTGAGCATTATGAAAGTATTTAATAGAATTGTGAGGCCTACAAAATGAAGAAGATTGTTTTAATAGGAGATTCAATACGAAAAGGCTATGACAGCTACACGAAAATGGCATTCGAAGACGTGGCCGAGGTTTATTATCCGGAAGACAACTGCCGTTTTGCAGCATACACGCTAAGACATCTTTGTGATTGGAAAGATCAATTTGGATGCGGAGATGATGTTGACTGTGTACATTGGAATGCAGGACTGTGGGACTGCCTTATTATGGCAGTTGACGGCGAATATTTAACACCAATAGAGCTATATAAATACTATCTTGAGAGGGTTTGTAATGCTATCAAAAAATTGTTCCCCTATGCTAAAGTGATTTTTGCCACTTCTACACCTGTTCAGGAAGAATTGTTCTGGAGGAATAAAAGGTATAACAAAGATATTGAAGCATATAACAATGCAGCGATTGAAATTGCAAAAAAGCACGGATTTGAAATAAACGATCTTTATGCTCTTACAAAAGATGCGCCAAAATCTTATCATTCTGATTTAACGCACTATTATACAAAAGAAGGAACAAAACTCATTACAAATAAGGTTGTTAAGTGTATAGAAAATTGTCTGAACATCAAAGCAAAAGAACTTGATTATGACAAGCTGTTTGCTGATACTGACGATGTAGTTGGTATTTAAAACAAGCAAAAAAAACAATATTATATTATCAAAATGGCAAGCTAAAATATATAGATATCATTAACGGAGCGCCCGGGACTATGCCTTCTGTTATCGAAAACTGTAGCTTTGCAACTTCAAATGAATATTTAAAAGTAACAGGTAAAAAAATGAATGTAAGCGGAAGAAAACCCTACTTGTTTGGGTAACGGAGGAAAAGTAAATGAAATCATTTTTATTAATAGGTCAGTCAAATATGGCAGGACGAGGAGAGTTCGGAGAAGTTCCCGAAATCATAAATTCAAAATGCTTTATGTTGAGAAACGGAAAATGGGTGCCTATGAGTGAGCCCATAAACCCTGACAGGAGTATTTTTAATTATTTTCATAGCGGAAGAGGTCTCAGCGCTTCGTTTGCTGATGAATATGCAAAGTATTTTAATGAAGATGTTGGACTGATTCCTTGTGCAGACGGCGGAACGAAGCTTTCGCAGTGGATGCCGGGGGAAATACTGTATGACAATGCTGTAAATAATGCAAAATTGGCACAGCGTACATCAGAGATAGTTGGCATCTTATGGCATCAGGGTGAAAACGACAGCCATTTTGAAGAGGATGCAAACACATATCAACAAAGATTTACAGAAATGATTACACGACTTAGAAAAGATTTGGGTAATGAAAAACTTCCGGTTATAGTAGGCGAGCTTGGAAGATTTGCGGCCTCCTATCAAAATGGCAAGCTTAAATATATGGATATCGTTAACGAAGCGCTCAGGACTATGCCTTTTGTTATCGAAAACTGTGGCTTTGCAAGTTCAGAGGGCTTGACTGACAGAGGTGACAACATACATTTTAATTCTGTTTCCTACAGAATCTTTGGAAAAAGGTATTTCAATGAATACTTAAATGTAGTAGGTGCAGAAAATGAAAAGTAATATTTTTTCAAATAAAATAATGACCGTTTTGTTGGCGGCTGTTGTGTCAATGCTTTGGGGAACTTTGTTTCCCATGATAAAAATAGGATACAAAACTTTTGAAATTGATAATACAGAGGTTGCCTCAATTCTGCTTTTTGCGGGAGTCAGATTTTTAATAAGCGGAATAATACTTGTTGCTATGTGCAGCACAAAAAACAAAAAGCTTGAGTTCCCCAAAGGAAAAAAGCTTTATTCGGTACTTATTGTAAGTATGCTTACGGTTGTTGTTCACTATGCCCTTACATATACAGGACTGTCGCTGGCAGATAGTTCAAAATCTTCTGTATTAAAGCAGATAGCCTTTCTGATTGTACCGTGTATTTCATTCCTGTTCAGAAAAGATGATAAATTTTCATTTTATAAAGTTTTTGCGGCAATACTCGGCTTTTCATCTGTTATTATAATAAACCTGGAAGGCATGAATCTTGTTTTCGGCATGGGTGAAATTTTGATTATATTAGCTTCATTCAGCTCTATGCTTGGGCAAATGGCATCCAAAAATATATACGATAAATATAAGCCAACATATATTGTTGCATATGCACAGCTTTTAGGCGGTATTATTCTGGTTATATCAGGATTAATATTCGGCGGAAGCATAGGTAAGATTTCTTTACAAAGCATTGCTGTTTTAGGATATATATGTTTTGCATCAATAACAGCAAACCTTTTATGGAATACATTGATTAAATATAATGATATGTCAAAACTTGCAGTTTTAAAAAGTATGGATCCGCTTTTCGCCTCATTGTTTTCAGCACTGCTTTTAGGCGAAAACATTTTAAAGCCAACCTATCTTGCAGCGACGGTGTTGATTGTAACTGCAATATATGTCAGCAACCATGTTTCTAAGACTAAAAAAGGAAACTAAATTATGAAAGCAAAAATATTTGAAATAAAACGCTTCGCTGTACACGACGGTGATGGAATAAGAACAACTGTATTTTTCAAAGGTTGTCCACTTAAATGTGTGTGGTGTCACAATCCTGAAGGAATAGATTTTGCGCCTCAGCTTGCCTATTACGAAAACAAATGTATTGGTTGTGGAGAGTGTATTTCCGTGTGCCCGTCGGCTGCTCACAAACTTGGCCACCCGTTTGACAGGACAAACTGTATCGCTTGTGGAAAATGTGCCGACGTTTGCCTCGGAAACGCTCTGACTTTCTACGGCAAGGAAATATCGGTAGACGAACTGTTGCCAATACTTTTGGCAGATAAAGAATTTTATGAAAATTCAGGAGGCGGTATCACCCTTTCGGGCGGAGAATGCCTGATGCAGGCAGATTTTTGTGCCGATCTTTTGAAAGTCTTAAAAGAAAACGGTATACATACTGCAGTTGACACCTGCGGACTTGTTTCAAAAGAAACGCTCGACAAAGTTATACACTACACCGATATTTTCCTTTACGATTTAAAAGCTTATGACGAAAATGTTCATATAAAATGCACAGGACAATCAAACAAAATTATACTTGAAAATTTAAAGTATTTAGATAGCTGTGGAAAGAAAATTGAAATCCGCATTCCCTATGTTCCAAAGTATAATGATGATCAGATGGAAAAGATGGGAGAATTCCTGTCAAAGTTAAATAATGTTGTTAAAGTAAGGGTTTTGCCATATCATAATTATGCAGGGTCAAAATACAAATCTCTTAATATGAAGATTACTCTTCCTGAAATTTTGCCGACTGATGAGGAAATAAAATCGGCTAAAGAAACAATCAAAACATACGGACTTAGTGTGTGCGATTAAGAATTTCGTAATCATCAGGGGAGCTCGCCATGAACTCCCCTGATGATTCTTGAAACTTCTATTTCAGACACTCGTTTTTATGAATATATTTCTGTTATATGAAAGGATTTTTAATATGAAAGAATTTTTGTTGGGATGTAATTATTGGGCGTCAAATGCCGGAACTGAAATGTGGAGAAATTGGGATGAAGATGCCATAAGAAATGATTTTGAGATTTTGTCCCGGAACGGAGTAAAGCATCTCCGTGTATTTCCTGTTTGGAGAGATTTTCAGCCGGTTTCCCCTCTTTTTGATAGTTGCGTAAAAATAAGAGAATACCGTGTTCATGAGGATAAAATTCCTGAAAACAAATACTATCTTGATGAAGCTATGCTTGGAAAATTCGAAAGATTTTGTGACATAGCTGAGGAATTTCATTTAAAGCTTATTGTAGGTATTATTACCGGATGGATGAGTGGCAGACTTTTTATTCCTCCGGCTGTTTACGGTAAAAATTTATATACAGATCCGACTGCTTTAATGTTTGAACTTAAGTTCATTGAAGGATTTGTTCAAAGAATGAAAAACAAAGTGGCGATTTGTGCATGGGACTTAGGAAACGAATGTAATTGTATGAGTGAAGCGAATAGTTATGAATTGGCAGAAGTGTGGACAGGTATGATAAGCAACGCTATAAAAGCAAATGATTCTGTTAGACCTGTGATTTCAGGCATGCATAGCTTATCTATAGAAGGAATTTGGAGAATAAGCGGACAAGCCGCATATACAGACATACTTACAACCCATCCTTATCCGTATTTTGTTCCCCATTGCTCAAAAGATAATTTTGCATCCATGAGAACACTTCTTCATGCAACCTGCGAGACAAAATATTATTCGGATATTTCAGGTAAACCGTGTATGGTAGAAGAACTTGGAAATCTCGGCCCGATGATGTGCGATGATGAAATGGCAGGAAATTTCATCAAATTAAATATGTTTTCAAATTGGGCAAGCGGAGCTAACGGTCTATTGTGGTGGTGTTCAAGCGATCAAATTATGCTTGAAACGCCTCCATATTGTTGGAATATGTGTGAATTAGAGCTTGGTTTGTTGGATAGAAATAAAAAAGAAAAACCCACACTTAAAGAAATCAAAAAATTTTCAGAGTGGATTAAAAGTCTTGATTTTATTTTACCCGAAGCACGAGAAGATGCGGTTTGTATCGTAACAGACGGACAGGACCAATGGGGAGTAGCATATATGTCATATTTGCTTGCGAAACAAGCTAAATTAAATTTGAAATTCGCATATGGAACACAGGATATTCCAATGTCGGATGTTTATATGCTGCCATCGGTAAATTCTGTGCGCATGATGCCTTCGTATCAATTTAACGAACTTAAAAGACGGGTTTATGAGGGTGCAACACTTTATATTTCGAATAATACTTCAGTTATTTCAGAGTTCAAAGAGTTGACAGGGGTTATAATCAATGATTCCAACACAACATATGATGCCGGAGAGTTCGTGTTAAATGATAAAAAACTCATTTATAGCAGAAACCGAATATATACAATTTCCGAACAAACCGCACAGGTTATTTGCTGTGATGAAAACGGCATTCCGCTTATTACTGTATGCGAATATGGCAAGGGAAAGGTGTATTATGTGAATTTCCCTGTTGAAACTATGCTTCTTGATATGCCAAATGCACATAAAACAGACTTATTTGAAATTTATCGTGTTGTATTTGCGAAAAAAATAGACAGTCACATAGCAGACAGTGATTGTAAATATATCGGAATTACCGAGCATATCGAGGATGCGAACAACGCATATATTGTTTTGATCAATTATTCCGATAAAATAGTAGATGTAAATTTGAAAGTTAAATCCGAATATAATATTAGCAAGGTGATACGCGGAGATATAGAAAGCATGGCACCATTTGAAACTACGATTATCAAAGTGTCGAGAAGGTAATGAAATACTCCATGCCGAAGGCTTTAAAAGGTTGAGCAGTGAAGAATAAAAATACAATAACAAAATATATTTAAAATAAAAAAAGCCGACAAGAAACGTCTCCTTGTCGGCTTTTTTTTATTTTATTCTTCACCACTTAAACGCTTATATTCTTGTCTGACTTCTCTAATTTTATCTCCATTATCCATTTACAATCCTCCTATAACAAACAAGATAATTCTTATTTGTTAGCAATTTGCATCATTCTCTGAAGTGCGTGTTGGTAACCTCTACTATGAGCAACGCCATACCAATATGCAGCAAGATTAACATTGGTGTTTTTTGTGAATTCTCCAACCACAAACATAGCTGCTCTATCACCAAGTCCTGCAGATTTTGTGTACATTCTCAATGCTGACTGCATATCCTTTTCAACACCTTTACCAACAAAAAGCATATCACCATAACACTTTATACCGTGAGCATCATTTTCAAAGGCAATAGCATTGTACATTCTTTCAGCCATTTCAAAATTTTCTGCAGACTCAAACATATCGCCTGCAAAATATGCCGCCAAAGGAAATCCCGCCAATGTCATAGCAACGAATTCATCAATTGGTGTTGTTATCTCTTGGTCTGCCCACATTTCAAGATAGGCCATCGCACACTTATATAAAAATGAATAAAACAAAAATGCACCGTGTTTCACAAAGAAACTTTTCTCGGTGCATTTTCTGTTAGAAAAGTTTTCGAGTGAATTTTGATTTTAAAATATGTAAAAAAACAGGTGTTTCTACATATAAAATAAATCACTCGGAAACTTATCTTTTTTTAGTTTCCTTTTAATAAAGAGGTTTCGGACATAAAAAAAGAACCGCAACTTTGTATCAAAATTGCAGTTCTTATTTGAAGATAACGTGCAATTTTGATACAATTTTTTGGGCGGTGCAAAATGCACCCAGATTATTTCACAGTGAAATAATCTTTTTTTACAGATTAATCTCTTTTGGAAAAGTGCTCCTAAAGCCGTTGTTTAAACACGAAAAATACGAACGAGGATTTGAAGTAATAAGTAATAGTGAAAAGGGAAGAAGTTGATGTACTTTTGTTCTCGTATAGTTTTTTATATGAAAACTAAAATATTTGGACTTTCAAAGTAAAAACACACCCTACTGGAGTGAACCCAAAAGTTTAGACAAAATTTAATATTAAATTGCTTGAGAATGAGTTCGGTATTGTACCGGGCTCATTCCGTTTAATTTAAGAGATATTCTCTTGTTGTTGTAGTAATGTATGTATTCTTCCAGCTTCTTA
>JAFQQW010000002.1 GCA_017410375.1 Clostridia bacterium
ACAGCAATTTTGTGTGTTGCAAGAGGGAGCTTATTTTAATGTAGTCGCAGCCTAAGCAAGCTCTCTTGTGGTACCCAAAACCGTTTTAACGCTACCGCTAAACGGTTTTGACCACTCCGCCCCGAGCTGACAAAACAGTCCACCGGACTGTTTTGTTTAACCGCTCGCGCATAGCAAAAACGCATTTATCAAAAGAAAACGCGCAAAATTTTGCGTGTTTTCTTCATTTTGTGTCTTTCTCGTGAGTTTGCACAAACTTTGTTCGTCTTTATACTCGCGTTTTTGCGATCCGGACTTTTTTTACATTCCCTTTTTTTACTCTTTCTTTTCTTCTTGCGGTAGATTGAGTTGTTTTTCAATTCGTTTTAAAGCTATGTAGTTGCAGATTGAGAAAACGGTCGCAACAATACACAAAATGACTGCGACAAAAAAGCAGACAAAACAAAAAACAGTAAACAGACTCACACCCACAATAAAATCGCTGGGCAACGTATTTAAAAAATGAATCATCCCTTGTTTCTCCTTTCACTTTAACGGTTCTTTATCTTTTTTCATGAGGCGGTACAGCAAAACGGCACCAAGTACCGCAGTGAGCAGGGCAACCACCTGTGAAATACGGAAAGGTCCCCAATAAAGACTGTCGGTACGCAGACCCTCAATAAAAAATCTGCCTACACCATACCAGATGAAATATGTAAAGCACACCTGTCCATCCTTTTTCTTGTGCTTGTTCAGCCATATCAGCAGAAAAACACCGCACAGACTCCAGAGACTCTCATACAAAAAGGTGGGATGCACAAACACTTCGCTTCCACCCGAGGTGTGAAGTTCCATGCGCCAGGGCAGACTTGTTTCTCCGCCGAACGCCTCGCGGTTGACAAAATTCCCCCATCTGCCGATGGCTTGTCCTAACATAACCCCCGGCACACACACATCAAACAGCTTTTTCCAGTCAATTTTTTTGTATCTGCAATAGGCATACGCCGCAATGCACGCACCGATGATGCCACCGTAAACCGCAAGACCGCCCTCCCAGATTTTAAAAACATCCAAAAGATTGTCTGCATAATGCTCAAAGCGGAACGCGCAGTAATAAAGCCTTGCACCGATGATGCCGGCAGGGGCACCCCACAGTACAACGTCTAAAATGTTATCGGCGGTTAAATTATGCTGTTTAGCAAGATGTGTACACAAAATAACCGCTAAAATGATGCCGGTTGCAATCAGTACGCCGTACCAGTATACATCTTTTCCGAATAAATTGAATGCCACGGGGTTGACATTAAAAGAAATGCCAAGCCCGGGAAATCCGATATAGGTATCCATATTATTTCGGCAAAATGACAGACAAAACGCATCTGTCTTCTGCCAGCTCCTCTCTGATAAATTGTTCCACATCCTGCTTGCTTACGCTGTCGCACGCTTTTAAATAATCAAAGAAATTGTAGCCCAGAAATGCCGATTCCATCACGTTATGCACAACCGTTTCCACATTGTTGAAGCGACGGATATATCCGCTTCGGCAAAGGGTAAGCTTGCGGTTAAATTCCGTGTCCTCCACACCGTTTTCCACAGCCGAAGCAATGGTTTTTAAAACTCTTTCCCGCACCGCTTCGTATTGGTCGCCCTCACCTGAAAGGATTGCATGGCGATACATAGGACAGCACTCAAAATCAAACTCGAAATTTTCGTTGATTAAGCCTTCATCATACGCATCCAGATAAAAGGCACTGCTTTTACCGAACAAAATATCCAATGCGGTTTTGCCAATAATTTCCTGACGCAAAAGTTCAAAGCCTTCCGCCTTTTTTATCCCTTTAAAGCCAATCATATACAAAGGAAAGCCTACTGCAAGCTTTTGCTCCGTGTAAGATTTAAGCACTGCAGTTTGCTCTTCCGGATAGTGCTTTACAGGCGCTTTTCTCGGCTCTAATCCCGAAAGCATCTGCTCTACCTTACCTGCGATTTCATCCGCATCCAAATCCCCTGCGATAATCAGTGCCATATTCTCGGGTGCATAATACATGTTATAGCAATCGTACAGAAGCTCAGGGGTAATGCCAGAAATGCTTTCCACGCTGCCCGCAATATCCCGTCTTACGGTACAGTCCTTATACATCGCCTCCAGCAGATTCTGGTACACTCTCCAACCCGGCTCGTCTAAATACATGTTGATTTCCTGCCCGATAATGCCCTGCTCCTTTGCCACATTTTCCTTAGTAAAATAAGGCGTGCGCATCAGGTCGATTAAAATTTCAAGATTTTCTTCCAACTTGTCGGTACAGCTGAAGTTATACGCCGTACAGCCAAAGGAAGTAAAGGCGTTGGCAGACGCACCGGTTTTTGCATATTTGGAAAAGGCATCTCCCTCTTCGCTTTCAAACAGCTTATGCTCTAAAAAGTGTGCCAGACCGTCGGGGATACCGTACGTTACACCGTCTTTTTCATAAAAAACATCCACCGACCCGTAATTTGCCGCAAAATAGGCACATTTTTTGGAAAAACCGGGCTTGGGACAAATATAAATCTTAAGCCCCGACGCATGGGTATACACATATATCTTTTCGTCTAAGGCTTTATGCTCTAACAGAATCCGTTCCATTTATTCTTCTCCTTTTAAAAAGTAGACTGTATCCAAAGTCACGCTGTTTGCCGCCGCAACAATTTCTTCTTTGGTTACGGCATTTAACTGCTCAATCACATTTTCGAGTGTGTCCTCTACACCGATTGCCGAAAGATTTGCATAAAAGGTTGCAAGACCTAAGCCGGTATCTGTGATGCCGTTTAACGCATCGGTTAAATCGAGCTTTGCCGCTTTAATATCCTCGTCGGTAAAATTGCCCTTCTGCATTTCGGAAAGCTGCACCAAAATTTCGTTTTTTGCCGCCTCGTAGTTTTTGAATTCAATACCGCTCGAAACAATTAAAATGCCTTTTACATTCACAAACCGCGAGGAAGCATAATAGGCAAGGGACAGCTTTTCACGCACATTCAAAAACAGCTTTGAATAGGGCGAACTGCCAAACAATGTATCAAACAGCATCATAGAATAAAAGGCAGGGTCGGCACGCATAATGGCAGAGCGGAATCCCATGCAAAGCTTGCCCTGGGTCACAGGTGCCGATTCTTCCACATATCGCACGGAATCTGCTTTTTTCACATGCACGGGAAGATGGATTTTACGGGTGCGTTCTGCCCGGATGGGTAACACATTTTCAAGTGTCCTGCAAACCGCTTCTTTATCAAACTGTTCTGCGAAATAGAACGAAATATCCGCATTCTGAAGCAATGACAAATACGCCGCATACAGCTTTTCGGGTGTAATCTCGTCTACCGTTTCTTCTGTGCCGTTTTCGTTAATACTGTATTCCTCGTTTTTGCACATTTCTTCAATCAGGCGCTGGGATGCATATTTTCTTTTATCATTCACCACACCTGCAAGAAAGATTTTCAAATTCTCCTTTTCCCGTTCCACATAGCTTTTACGGAAAGCATTATTCTCCAGCAACGGACGGAACAGTACCTCTGCACAGAAATCAATCAGCTTTAAAAAGGGGGCTTTCCCTTCTGCATACTTGTCTGCCACCGTTTTAAAGCGGAGTGCCAGCAACTGACACGCGCCCTGCTTGCTGATATTAAAAGAGCAGGAGGCACCGTAAAGCTCTTCCAGATATACATTCAAATCCCCTGTTTCAGGATATTTTGCACAGCCACGCGTTAAAACCGCAGGCAAAAGTGCATTCAGTGCGGCACTTTTTTCATCCAAAGGTGTGCGGATATATACGATAAAGGTTGCCGTTTTAAACCGGTTGTCCGGCAAAAGACAAACCTCAAATCCGTTAATCGTTCTTTTTTCCATTTTCTTTCCTCCAATGCAAGGTACCCGCATGCAAAAAGCATCTTCGGGCATACTCTATTTATTATAGCATATATTCTGCAGAAAATCCATAGATTTTTATTGATTTGTAAAGCAAAATCGTGTATAATTAAAGTAAATTCATTTACTTTAGCGATTTTAAAGGGGTATTTCATGAAAAAATTTAATCCCGTTTTTAAAGGGAAAAGTTTTAAAATTTTGAATATCTGTTGTGTAAAGTTTCGGGGAAGCTTTGTGCTTGCCAACCTTCCCAATACCATTTCGGTAACCGGTATTGAGAAATATTACATCAGCATTGAGGACATTTTGCCCTATACACAACGGGACGGCTCTACCCTTTGCGCGCCCAATTTTCGTGAGCAGCTCCGCTACGAATTCTTAAACCGCCTCAAAAAGCCTGATAAGCATTTAAAAGAAAACAACAGACATACTTCCTATTATTAAAAAAAAGCGATTGCTCTGCTCTGCAATCGCTTTTTTAATTCCCTATTTCAAAAACATAGTACCAATACCTGTATCGGTAAAGATTTCCAGCAAAATAGAATGGGGAATACGTCCGTCAATGATATGTACGCGGTTTACCCCTTCCTTTACGGCATGCATGCACGCATTTACTTTTGGTACCATACCGCCGGTGATGACGCCGTTTTCAATATAACGGTGTGCGTCGTCAATGTTTAATGCAAACAAAATGTCGCCCTTGCTGTCCTTTACGCCCTCTACATCGGTTAAGAAAATGAGTTTTTCTGCTTTCAGATGCGCTGCAATTTCATTGGCAACGGTGTCAGCATTGATGTTGTAGCTGTTTCCCTCTTTATCAGTACCGATTGGTGCGATAACCGGGATGTATCCGCTGTGAATGAGGGTGTCAATCATGTCGGTTCGTACCTTTTTGATTTTGCCCACAAAGCCGATATCCACGGGATTTCCATCCTCGTCCTCGGTCAGCTTTTCACATTCCATCAGCTTACAGTCAATACCCGATAAACCAATCGCATCTGCACCTTTTGTGTTCAAAAGCGAAACGATTTCTTTGTTGGTTTTTCCGATTAAGGTCATCTGTGCCACGCGCATGGTGTCCTTGTCAGTCACGCGCAAGCCGTTTTCAAAATGGCTTTCAATATTAAAGATTTTTAGGTTTTCGTTGATGTCGGGGCCGCCACCGTGCACCAGTACGGGGTTAATACCGATAAATTTTAAGAGGGTTAAATCCTCCATAACCGAATTTTTCAGATGGTCATTAATCATGGCGTTGCCACCGTATTTTACAACCACCGTTTTTCCGTTGAGCTTACGGATGTATGGAAGTGCTTCAATCAATATGCCCGCTTTTTCAATTAAAACTTGCATTTTTTCTGTATTTTCCATGATTTTCTCCTTACAAATAGTATCCGGGCGCCGCAAGACCTGTCTTTTCGTCTAAACCAAACAGAATGTTCATGTTCTGGATTGCCTGACCGGACGCACCCTTAATTAAATTATCCAGCGTAGAAATTACAATGACGCGGTTGACTCTCTTATCCACCGTAATACCGATTTCCACAAAGTTCGAGCCGGCTACATTTTTAACCTGCGGAATTTTGCCTGCATCCAGCACACGAACAAAGTATTCATTCTTATAGAATTCTCTGTACATTTCCACAATTTCCTCGCAGGACAAATCCTTGGAAAGGTTTGCATACATAGTAGAATATATACCGCGCTTAAAGGGTGCTAAGTGAGGTGTGAAGGTGAGCTTAATGTCTTCGCCTGCCAGAATAGAAAGCTCCTGCTCAATTTCGGAGGTGTGACGGTGGGTTGCTACCTTATAAGCCATCATGGTGTTATCACATTCGCTGTAGTGATACGCAAGTCCTAAGCCTCTGCCTGCACCGGTTACACCGGATTTGGCATCCACGATAATGGTTTTTGTGTCAATAGCCTTTGCCGCAGCAAGCGGTGCCATACCCATAATAGAACAGGTGGTAAAGCAACCGGGATTGCCCACAAGAGAAGTCTTTTTAATTTCATCTCTGTGTAATTCACAAAGACCGTACGCCTTCACCTTTAAAAGCTCGGGCGCGCAATGGGCATCTTTATACCATTCCTCATACACCTTTACATCGTTGTAACGGAAATCGCCCGAAAGGTCGATAACCTTAATCCCCTTTGCATAAAGAGCAGGGATAACCTCTTTAGAAGCACCGTGCGGAAGAGCGGTAAATGCCACATCACACTCTCCGGCAACCTTGTCGATATCCAGCTCCTCGCAAACCAGATTGCAGACATTTTTAAAATTTCCGTAAATTTCATCAATGGGTGTGCCTGCAGTAGAATGGGAAACCAGCATCTTGATTTCTGCCTCGGGATGCATGGAAAGCATACGAATCAGCTCTTCCCCCGTGTATCCCGTAGCACCTAAAATTGCAACTTTAATCATATGTATCAACTCCTGTTTGCACCATTATACACTATAATGCATAAAAATGCAAGTATTTTTTATTTATTCAATAAATTTTTCTTATTTAAATTGTCAAGGGCACTTTTTAAGCCTAATTTCCCGTAGCTGTAGGTCAGTCCGCCTTGCATATATACAATATAAGGTTCAATCACGGGACCGTCTGCCGAAAGCTCAATGGAGGAGCCTTGTGTAAACGCACCCGCCGCCATAATCACCTCGTGCTGATAGCCGGGCATTGCCCATGGCTCAGGCAGAACCTTTGAATCTATGGGCGAGCCCATCTGAATACCCTGACAAAAAGCAATGAGCTTTTCTCTATCCTCTAAACGGATTGCCTGAATAATGTCTGTCCGTTTTTCATCCGATGCCGGGCAAACCGAATAACCCAAAGACTCGAACACACCTGCCGCAAGCACCGCGGTTTTTAACGCCGAGCAAACTGCAGAGGGTGCCATAAACAATCCCTGATAAAAGGATTTGTTGACCCCTAAGGTCGCCCCGCCCTCTTTGCCGATGCCCGGGCTTGTCATGCGGTTTGCAATGCGCTCGATTATTTTTTTCGAGCCTACAATATACCCCCCTGTGGGTGCAATGCCGCCGCCGGGATTTTTAATAAGCGAGCCCGCCATCACATCGGCACCTATATTGGTCGGCTCTACCCGTTCGGTAAATTCACCATAGCAGTTGTCCACAAAGATAATGGCATCTGTTTTGGTTTTCACAAAGCTTAACAGCTTCTCCATTTCCTCCATGTCTAAGGATTTTCTGTAACTGTAGCCCTTAGAGCGCTGAAGCATCACCATTTTCGGATTATGCTCTGCAATAGCCTTTTCAATGCCTGCATAGTCGGGGGCACCGTTGCTTAACAAATCCACCTGCCCGTATGTAACGCCCAGTTCCTTTAAAGAGCCGGGTGCCTCTCCGCGGATGCCGATGGCTTCCTCTAAGGTGTCATAGGGTTTGCCGGTGATGGCGAGCAGATGGTCTCCGGGGAGCAGAACCCCGAACAGCACCGCCGTTAAAGCATGGGTACCCGAGGTAATGGTATGCCGTACAATGGCATCCTCGGTACCAAAAATCTCGGCATATATTTCTTCTAAAGTGTCTCTGCCGAAATCGTCATAGCCATAGCCCGAGCTTGAGGCAAAATGCGCTTCATTCACCCCAAACTTCTGAAAGGCACGAAGCACCTTTTCGGCATTGTAATATTCATTTTCTTCTAAGACACGGAAAGAGGCTTTTACCTTTTCCTCTGCCGCGCGTATCAAATTATCCATTTCAATCCTCCAAAAGAGTCTGTACAATTTTTTCAAGGTTGTTTGCCGTTTTTACGCGGATACCCTGACGGACATAGTCCGTAAAAAGGGTTGGAATACCTAATACCGCTGTGGTATTCCATGCCGATTTACTTCCTAAAGTCTTTTCGGTATTGTCTGCAGTGCGTGCATACGGGATTTCTGCTTTTTGCAGAGCTTCTTCTAACAAAGATGAACTTTCGGCAGAAGCACTAAAGCCTTCTCCAAGCATTTTTAGCGCAAATGTATCGCTTTTGGTTTCTTCAAAAATCAAAGTTTTGTCAGGCTTTATGGTTTCGGTTGCTGCCTGCAGACCTGTGGTGTTGTGGTGGGAATTTACCCCCAGCACCACACAGATATTCCGCTTGGTTTCGGGCGCGGTTAAAAGGGCTGCCACAGCTAAACGGTTTGCAATGCTTTTGCCGAGCAGAAGATTTTGTTCCTTGTCGGTTTCGCCTTCAAACTCCCCGTCAAGCACACCGCATCTTCCCTGCTCTATCCCTTCTCCGCCGTCTGCCATATAGAGATATTTTTTATCTCCTTCTTCACAGACAATGCCGGTATAACCGCCAAAAGACACCGTCATGGACGGATAAATCTTACGGCTCCCCAGGTGCGAAAAATACACCTTTTCATTTTTAATTTCCATGGCAAGCACCGCATCCTCATCCAGCGAAGCATACAGCATGGTAAGTGCGCCTTCACCGTTGTTCCGGTATACTAAATTACCAAACGCATCCTCTTTAAAATGCGGATATTTCATGGTAATATATTTTTTCAAAATGCCCTCGTCCCCACAAGGGGCAGGCAAAGCACAAAGCATCTGTAACAAATCTAACATAAGCTTTCTCCTTTCAGATAAGCATCCAAGAGATTGACTGTATTTTTAAAATCTTCTTTCGCAATCACACCCACCTGCGCATGCAGATACCGGCAGGGACAGGATACTGCCGCAACTTTTTTGCCGTTTGAGGCGATGGCTCTTGCATCGTTTCCGCCTGCGGTCACATTTTTAAACTGGTGCGATATATCGGTTTGTGCAAGTCTGCTTCGCACTTCAAGATTTGCAAAGGAAGCACCGTCTGCAATGGTAATGGCAGGGCCGTCACCGCAATTTGTGGAACGCTTTTCCTTTTCCACATCCGGCATATCCAGACAGGTTGTGTTTTCCACTACAATATAAACGTCCGCATCAATCCGTCTTGAGGCAACCGTTGCACCGCGTGTGCCCACCTCTTCCTGGGTGGTGAACACAAACCAGATGTCATGGGCGTAGGTGTTTTTCGCAAGCTCTGCTAAAATTGCACAGCCCGCACGGTCATCAAAGGCTTTGCCGAATATGTGTGTTTTTGTTTCATGCCAAAACCCTTCAAAATATGCAACATCACCCTTTTTGACCACCGTTTCGGCTTGTTCTGCAGAAACCGCGCCAATATCGATATAAAGCTTTTCTAAGGGCAATTTTTCTTTCTTTTGTGCATCGCTCATCAGATGCACCGCTCTTGCGCCGATGACACCGGAGATACTGCTCGGACCAACCGTCACCCGTTTGCCCACCAGCACACTTTCGTCAATACCGCCTACGGTGCGGAATTTCAGCAATCCCTCGGGAGTGATGGAGGAAATAATAAGTGCCACCTCATCGGTGTGCGCAAAAAGTGCCACCGTTTGCCCTAGGTCTGTGCCCTTTTTAAAAGCATACAGATTCCCGATATTATCCCGAAACACTTTGTCACAGCATGCCTTCATTTTTTCGGTCAGTACCGCTGATACCGTTTCTTCAAAGCCTGAGGTGCCGTTTAGCAAAGACAGTTGTTTTAGCATACTTCCACCTCCGAAACCGCACGGATTTCATCCGCAGAAAGATTTGTAATATAGGCAAAAAGCAAATCTGCCGTACTTTCAAAATCGTTTATAAACATGGTTTCCACGGGGGTGTGCATATAGCGGATGGGTACAGACAAAAGTCCGCAGGGAATGCCTAAGTTTTGCACCTGATACATCCACGCATTGGTGCCCGAACACCCCTCTAACACCTCGGTCTGGTACATAATGCCGTTTTTTTCGGCACGGTCCAAAAGGCCCTTACTGATTGCTTTATGCATATTCGGTCCCACGCCGATGGCAACACCCTTTGTGCAATCCAACGCCTCGTCCGAGGTTTCGTCGGGGGTTTTGCCAAAGGTTACATCCAGAACAATTGCCATATCGCCCTGTACCGCACCGTATTTTGCACCCTTTAACCCCATTTCCTCGCCGGTGGAAAACACCGCCGTCAGGTTAAAGGGTAATTCAACATCTTGTAGTCGTTTAAAGGTTTCAAGAATCAGTCCACAGCCCACGCGGTTATCTAAGTAAGTACCGCTTACCGCAGACAACATTTCCGCAAAGCGGGGTGCATAACGGATACGGTCGCCTACACGGATGCTTTCCGCATTGTCACCCGTGTCCACCCAAAGCATGGAAAGGGAGACTACATTTTCCGCATCTTTTTTATCCATCAGGTGTGGCGGTTTAGATGCCACTACGCCCGGAATGTGCTCTTTTCCGATTTCCACCAGGGTGTTGGGCAGAATTTTTGCATCCATACCCCCTACCGATGCAACCCGTAAGAAACCTCTTTCGCCCACTTCCTTTACGCAAAGACCTACAGAATCCATATGCGCATCCAGCAAAAGGGTGGGTGCGTGTTCATTCTTACTCTTTTTAACTGCAATCAGGTTTCCGGCTTTGTCGGTATACACCGCATCGGCTGTGATTTCTTTTTTCAAAGCCTCACGGACTTCATCTTCCTCACCCGAAACTCCGAACGCCAAACACAGGCGTTCCAGCTGTTTTATATCCATATATTCTCCTTACAGATTCATGACAAGCTCTTTAAAGAGGTTGCCTCTTTCTTCAAAGTTTTTAAACATATCAAAGCTGGTGCTGGCGTTGGACAAAAGCACCACATCGCCATTTTCCGCCTTTTCTCTTGCGGTTTTCACCACATCTTCGTATGTAGTAAAGCGCAGAATTTCCACCTTATCGCCATTTTCCGCTTTGCGCACCGCGCTTTCAATGGCATCAGAGGTTGCACCGATTAACAGCAGGCATTTTACATGCTCTGCAATGGCAGGTCCGATGTCATCATAAGCAATACCCTTGTCTTTACCGCCTGCAATCAAAATCACCTTTTGCGGAAATACTTTCAAGGTGTTAATGGTACGGTTCGGACTGGAATCAATGGAGCTATTGTAATACCGAACCCCATCTAAAGTACGCACCAGTTCAATTCTGTGGGGCACACCGCCAAAGTCCTTTGCCACATTCACAATGCTCTCTCTGCTTACCAGATCATGCACTGCCCCGATGGCAGTCATGTAGTTTTCCACATTATGATTGCCGGGAAGCTTGATATCTGCGGTATCCAAAACCGCTTCATCCCCATAGTAAATTACACCGTTTTTTAAATGCAAAAGGGCATCCCCTTTGGAAGAAAAGGTACGAAGCACCCCTTTTGCTTGTTCCGAAACCTTTAAGGTATCCGCATTGCCTGCATTGGTTACAAATATATCGGATTCACTCTGATAAAGCATGATGTTCTTTTTCGCATCAATGTATTCCTGATAATCCTTGTGCACATCCAAATGGTTGGGCGAAAGGTTGGTCATCACCGCAATGTGCGGAGATTTCTTAAAGGTCATCAGCTGAAAGCTGGAAAGCTCCACAACCACCTTATCGTTTTCTTTCACCTGAGCAATATCGGGAAGTAAAGGCTTACCGATGTTACCGCCGAGCCATACCTTATAGCCCTCTGCTTTCAACATTTCGGAAATTAAGGTTGTGGTTGTGGTTTTGCCGTCACTGCCCGTTACCGCAATAATCTCGGCAGGACACAAATCGAAAAACACTTCCATTTCAGAGGTTATGATACTGCCCGAAGCCTTTAGCTCTAAAAATTTCGGGATGTCGGGACGGATACCCGGGGTACGGAAAATGATTTCCCCATGCATGTTGTCGGGGAATGCATCCCCAAGCACCAACTCAACGCCTCGCTTTTCAAGGTCGTCCGCAACCGCGCCTAACTGTGCTTTTGTTTTCTTGTCCCCCGCGACTACCTTTGCGCCACAGTCAAGCAGCATGGAAATAAGCGGAATGTTGCTGATTCCCATACCAAACACACCTATTGTTTTGCCTTTTAAGCCTGCAAAATATTCCTGATATTGCATCATACTAACCTCCAAAACTTTCTAATATAATAGTATACCACTTTTTTTGCGGTAAATCAATCTTTTTTGCGGTTTGAAGTAAAAAAAATACACCTTTTTTAAAAATTGCGCAATTTTTTATAAAAAAGAGTATACAAATTCCAAAAATTGTGCTAAAATAATCATAATAATACAGGTTTGGAGGTTTACAGACCATGAAAGAGGGTAAAATTTTTTCTGTACGACCCATGGGCTACAGCAAAAAGAATGTAAATGCCTATTTGCTGGAGTTGGATGAGCGGGCACAGCAAAAGCTTGAAGAAGAGCGTCGTAAAAACGAAAAGCTCGCCAAAGAGAATAAAAAATTACAGGAGGCTTTAGAAGCACAGAAAAAAGAGCTTTCGGCATTAAAGGAACAAACCGACAAACTGAAGGCGGAGCTGGAAACAAAAGCAAAAAAGGCTACGGGTGGTGCCCTTTCCGCCCGCTTTAGAAAGCAGAAACAGGAGGTAAAAAAACATGCGTGAAATCATTAAAATTTTAGAAAAAGACGGCAAAGCAACAGCTGAAAAAATCGCAAAGCAGTTAGGTCGCGATGTAGAAGAAGTAAAAAAAACCATCAAGCAGATGGAAGAAGATAAGATTATTGCCTGCTACAAAGCGGCAATCAACTGGGAAAAGGTGGACAGCGATTTGGTGGTTGCCATGATTGAAGTAAAAATCACCCCACAGATTGGCAAAGGCTTTGACAGAGTGGCAGAGCGTATTTACCAGTTCCCCGAAGTTAAAAGTGTGTACTTGATGTCTGGCTCGTATGACCTTGCCATTAACATCGAAGGCAAAAATGTGCGTGATATTGCGCGTTTTGTCAGCGAAAAGCTGGCGGCACTGGAATGCGTAATTTCCACTGCAACCCACTTTGTTCTCAAAAAATATAAAGACGGCGGTGTTATTTTAACCGATGGCCCGAAAGATGACAGAGAGGTGATCGGCATTTGAGCTTTTCCTTTGAAATTTCGCCTATTGTTACGGACATCAAGCCCTCGGGCATCCGTAAATTCTTTGACCTGGCAAGTGAAATGACCGATGTGCTGTCCTTAGGAATCGGTGAACCGGACTTCGTGACCCCCTGGCACATTCGCGATGCAGGTATTATGTCTTTGGAAAAGGGGCAGACCTATTACACCTCAAACGCAGGCCTATCTGAGCTTAGAGGTGAGCTTTGCACCTATTTAAAAAGACGTTTTGATTTAGAGTATACCCCTGACCAGGCACTTATTACCGTCGGTGGCAGTGAAGCCATTGACGCAGCTATCCGTGCGCTGATTACCGAAGGGGATGAAGTGATTATCCCCGAGCCGTGCTTTGTTTGCTATGACCCCATTGTGCGCTTGGCGCACGGTGTACCGGTGCCGATTGTTACCGAGGAAAAGGATAATTTTATCTTAACCCCCGAAAAATTAAAAGCGGCAATCACACCCAAAACAAAGCTTTTAGTTCTCCCCTATCCCAACAACCCCACCGGGGCTGTGATGACAAAAGAGCAGTTAGAAGCGATTGCCGAGATTTTAAGAGACACAAATATCGGCATTTTGTCGGATGAGATTTATGCAGAGCTGACCTATTCGGGCAAGCATTGTTCTATTGCAAATCTTCCCGGTATGCAGGAAAGAACCATCATTGTAAGCGGTTTTTCCAAGGCATATGCCATGACCGGCTGGCGTTTAGGCTATGCCGTAGGCAACCGCGACGTGATTAAAGCCATGACCAAAATCCATCAGTTTGCCATCATGTCCTCCCCCACGACCGCGCAGTATGCGGCAATTGAGGCGTTAAAAAACGGCGATGAGGATATTGCGGAAATGGCATCCCAGTATGACGAACGAAGAAGAGTTTTGATTGACCGCTTGAACGAAATGGGACTGACCTGCTTTGAAGCTCGCGGTGCCTTTTATGTGTTCCCGTCCATCAAATCCACAGGACTTTCGTCCGAGGAATTCTGCAAGCGCCTTCTGGAAACCAAAAAGGTTGCGGTAATCCCGGGCAGTGCCTTTGGCGAATCGGGCGAGGGACATGTGCGTATTTCATATGCCTACTCCCTAAAAACCATCAACAAAGCGCTCGACCGCATGCAGGAATTTTTAAACGAGCTGAAAGAAGGATAATATGACTTTAGCGGTAATTGACTTAGGCTCTAATTCTTTGCGCATGGGTGTGTATCAAAAAACGCCTGACGGCATTCAAATGGTGCATCAGGAACGGTATCCCACCCGTCTGAGCGAAGGCTTAAGCGAAGACAATTTATTAAAAGATATTGCCATGGAACGCACCGTAAGTGCGTTCCATGCTTTAAAAGAAAGTATCGGCACGTTCTCCGATTGTACCGTAAAATGCGTTGCCACCGAAGCCCTCCGACGGGCAGAAAACGCGGATGTTTTCTGCAACCGTGTACAAAAAGAAACGGGCATCCGCATCGAAATCATTGACGGGGACAGCGAAGCCCGATACGGGCTTTATGCCGCTTCCCTTTCCGCTAAAACCGACTCATTTTATATGTTAGATACCGGCGGTGGGAGCTTTGAAGTGGTGCTTTGCGAAAAGGGTGCCTTAAAGGGACACACGTCTTTGCCCTACGGTGCGGTGGTTTTGACCGAAACCTTCCAGCCCGACCAAAAGGGTATTGATGAAATTTATCCCTTTGTTTTAAGCAAGATGCAGGAAATTCCGTTTGTACAGAAAAACGGCTATCCCATTGTACTTTTAGGCGGTTCAAACCGCATGATTGGAAACATGTACACCTTAACCCACGGCATTCCCTGGGGGGACGGGGTGTGCGTACCTTGCAACGCGGCTAAAGACATTATGCGTCGGATTACCAAAACACCGCTTGAAAAACGCCTGGAGCTGGTGGGCATGGAGAAAAACCGTGTGGACATCATCACCGCGGGTCTGATGCCCCTTGCGACTCTTCTGCAATGCACCAACGCTGAAAAGCTGATTCTTTCCACCAACAGCATCCGCGAAGGTATCGCGGCAGAACTATTACTTTAAAAACCAAAGGACTTGGAGCTAAACTCCAAGTCCTTTTTTATATTTCCCGGGTGTCATTCCCGTTTGCTCTTTAAATTTTCGGATGAAATAGTATTCATTTTCATAGCCGATTTGTCCGGCAATTTCTTTGACCGAAAGACTCCCCTGCCGCAGAAGCTGTTTTGCATGCTCGATGCGGATATTCTGTAAGTCTTTTTTGGGAGACACCCCAAACCGTGCTTTATAAAGAATGTAAAAATATGGTGTACTCATATATGCTTTTTTCGCCATAAGCTCTACTGTCCATTTTTCCTGACAGTTTTCTATAATCGCATTTTTCACCGCAATCAGTCTTCTATGCATCGTGTCCGTAAGGACCGGTCTTTCTTTTATAATATGTATTTTAGCAATACGGAAAAACAACTCGTGAACCAATGCATCGGTAATTTCTTTTTTAAATGTGATTTGCTGGTTCATCTCGTACTTGATTTTTTGTATAATATCCGTCACAAAATCGGCTTTATACAAGCTATAAGGCATATCATATTGAAGCCTTGTTCTTTTCATCAAATCAGTCAAATCATCCTGTATTTCCATCTTATCAAACTTAAGCGGTTTACCATTACTTTCAAAACGGCAGGGCGATGCACTTTTGTAAAGGATTAATGTCGCCGGCTCTGCCGTTATTTTTTCTTTTTTTGTATGAATGATGACAGGCGTATGAAAATAAAGCAGGACTGAATTTCCGTTCGTGGTCTGTATAAGCTGTGCAGGTGCTTTTTCAGAATTGTGTTCGCCTTCCCCTTCGTGATTTCCGGAGTCTGCCCACTCAAATTTCACATCTGAAGGTCTGGAATACGCACCGCCTTTTGCAACCAGTCTGAAATACTCGTTGTTTGTTCCGGCAAAATAATAGGTTCCCACCTTTGTCCACGCGCCCTGACGGTCAACCGTTGCTTCCGAAACCGAAAGCGGAATGTCATGGACCGTTTCACCGTTTGCATACACTTCGCCCGTCATTTTCACAGGATTTTGATCGGCCCCGTATTTGATATTCCAAAAAGAAATAGTATACCGACCCGGACGTAAGTTGTACGGTGTATACTGTGCAAACCCCTCCGGCTCAAGACTGTAATAAGAAGCACCTTTCGAAGTAATTCCGGTTGAATTCGCCATTCTGGCAGTTTCCCACCTGCCTTCCATATGAAAGCTACAACGGTTTTCCAAGTTGCCCACAGCAGAATCAGGGAGCTTTGAGGACATAATTTCCGGGTTAATGACAATCATTCAATCACCTCTGTTTTCATTATATAAGAAATTATAGAAAAAGTCAATTTTTTTAAACATAAATATATTTTTTTGCGTTTTTACTTCTGATATTATTAAGTAAGGAGCATATTTTATATGTATAACAAAAAATGAAAAAGTCAATTTTCATTTTAAATCCCGAAAAAAATGAATCAATTGGTCGCATGTATGAATTTTGAAAAGCAAAAAAGTGTTTACTTTTAAAATATTCTAAAAAGGAGAAAAAATATGAAAAAACAAATTTCCATTATCCTGGTAATCTGTTTGCTCTTGTGTCTGACACCCACATCCGCACTGGCGGAAGATACGAATTCAGGTGAAAGCGTACAGCTTGTTACCTTTCAGCGCATCGGCACAACAGACAGCGGATTTTCTCAGGCAGGTTCATCCTGGAAGGATGCAACTATGCCGGATTCTACCGGCGACACAACCAGAGGCGTAAGTAAATACAGCGGTTCGGTCGGTCATTATGTCCAGTACACGCCCACCAACTTACAACCTGGCTGGTATGATGTTTCCTTCTGGAACATTAAATATCAGGATAGCCAGAATCCCATGAAAATGACCGCGACCATTTTTTCAGACAGTGTAACAACCGAAAACATTACCTTAGGTGTAAACACCACCTCTGAAGACCGTGGCGGTATATGGACCAAAATCGGCACCTACTATTTTGCAGGCACCAATGACGAATATTTACGTCTTGTTGCTTCAGGCGGTTCTCATGCCAGAATCGCGGACGTGAAATTTGAACTGAATGAGAGCTACCAACCGCCCAAAGCGACCTTCCAGCGCATCGGCACAACAGACAGCGGATTTTCTCAGGCAGGTTCCTCCTGGAAAAATTCAACCATAGCGGATTCTACCGGCGACACAACCAGTGGAGTAAGTAAATACAGCGGTTCGGTCGGGCATTATGTCCAGTATACACCTAACAACTTACAACCGGGGTGGTACGATGTTTCCTTCTGGAACATTAAATATCAGGATAGCCAGAATCCTATGAAAATGACTGCAACCATCTTTTCAGGCGGTGACACAACCGAAAACATCACTTTAGGTGTAAACACCACCTCTGAGGACCGTGGCGGTATATGGACCAAAATCGGCACTTACTATTTTGCAGGTACCGATGACGAATATTTACGTCTTGTTGCTTCAGGCGGTTCTCATGCCAGAATTGCAGACGCAAAATTTGAACTGAATGAAAACTACCAACCGCCCAAAGTGACCACACAGCGCATCGACACAACAGACAGCGGATTTTCCACCTATGGCGACAACTGGAAACCGGCCAGCATGCCGGATTCTACCGGCAATACTACAAGAGGTGTAAGCTTGTACACCAATTTGACAGGCTCTTATGCCCAGTACACACCCAAAAATCTGGAGCCGGGGTGGTATGATATATCTTTTTGGAATATCAAATACAGCACAAACCAAAATCCCATCAAAATGACCGGTACCGTTTTTGCCAACGGCAAAACAAAGGAAAATATTAAACTTCCCGTAAATACCGAGACAGAGGACCGTCAAGGTATATGGAGTAAAGTCGGCACCTATTATTTCAGCGGTACCGACGATGAGTATTTCAGGCTTTTTGTATTTGAAAACGGAGAATATGCACGTGTTGCGGATGTAAAATTTGAAAAAAACGACAGTTTTGTTCCGCCCCCGAGCTTCGGTGATACCGAAATTTCCTTAAACGGCACCGACCGCTTCCACGCAATATCAAAAGAAGGAAATTATTCGGTATACATTAACAAAACAGCTGCAACGGACGGACTTTTAACTTTATACGCAAACGGTGCGGAAATTGCCAAGCATTACACAAATGGCGTCGAAACCGGAAAGATTTATCTCGGTACTTTTTCCTTCCCGGACGATGCGGATGTTGAGCTTTGCTATGTCCCTCTCACAGGCTCTGCGCCCTCACCCGTAAGTACAGTATATTTTGTACCCGCAAGCGGTTCTTACGCCATATATAAAATGTATAATCTGCAAAAAGATGAAGAAGTGTTCTTCTTCAACGCAGGCATGCATAAAATTACGGCAGACATTACCAATAATTCAGGCAGTAGCGGCTATTACAAGCTGATCGGTGCAGTTTACGAAAACGGTATTTTAATAAAAAGCGTATCCAGCGAGCGAATATATCTTGAAAACGGCGAAACCGAAAAGCTTGAAGTACAGGTACCCATCACCAACTCCAAAAACAATACAGAACTGAAAGCTTTTGTGTGGGATGATTTCTCTAATATTCGCCCCAAAGTTGTTGCGAAAGCTTTTCAGGCACAGGATGACCGTATTTTCGGTGCTGTAACCATAACGCCCAATACATTTGACAGTACAGGCAGTTGGACCATAGCCGGAAATTCTTCGGCTTTCACCGGCACCATTCTGTCAGGGAAAACTTCTTCAAGTGCAGAAACAGAACCTGCAACCGTATCCCTTAAGCTGCCTGAAAACGACTACAGAATATGGGTTCGTACGATAAACTATACAACCAATCCCGATGCCCGTTATTTCAATGTGCGCGTAAACGGCACCGTTTTGGATAAAACCTTCGGTCAGATAGGTCAGGACGGTCTGTTCTGGGAGGACGGTGGCGTTGTAGCATTAAACGGCGAGACACTGCTTGAAGTGCTTGACACCTCTAAATACTACGCAAAAATTGACAGCATTGTAATTACCGACGATCTGGATTACACCCCTGCCGATTCCTTCGAACAAATAACCGAACACGCACCCATACTGACTAAAAACCCCTCTTCCATGACAGAATCCGCAATGATGGCAGATTTCACCATGGACAAAAACTATGTTGGCGGAAACTACATCTTACATGAAAAAGGAAATAATACGGTTCACATTTCGCCCGACTTAAGCGATACAAGTCTTAGCGATGGTTGGTTCTATTGGAACTTTAAAGCAACAAGCGGCTCTGACAGAACTGTAACCTTCAAGATTACGGGATGCACACAGGTTATCGGCGCGAGTGGTGCTGTGTACAGTACCGATGGCGGAAATAACTGGTCTTATATTACCGAAAGTGCAAAAAAGACACAGTTCAGCTATGATTTCAAGGCAAACGAAACAGTACAGTTTGCGGTAACCATTCCGTACCAGTATAGCAACCTGACATCTTATATAGGCACGCTTTCGAGCGACAGAGTGGCAGTTTCCACCCTTTGTAAATCGGAAGAAAACCGAGATGTCCCTCTTGTAACCATTGGTAATCCCGATGCAGAAAAGGCAGTTATACTGACCTCCAGACATCACTGCTGTGAGACAACAGCCTCTTATCATTTGGAAGGCATCATGGATTATCTGTCCCAGGATGCCCCCGATAGTTTGTTTGACACCTATTGCTTCTACATTGTGCCTATGATGGATGTGGACGGTGTAGAAAACGGCGACCAGGGCAAGGGTCGTGCTCCGCACGATCACAACCGTGACTATCAGAAAGACCTCTACAGCTCTGTCCGTGCACTCAAAGCATTTGTAGCGGATAAGGATGTGGAATTCTTCTTAGACCTGCATTGTCCGATGCTTCAGACATCTAAACCCTACCTGTACTACTCCACCGAGGACAAAGATGCGGTTGCTGACTTTAGTGCAATACTTGCAAATGCCACCGCAAACAGCGAATATTCCAACCCTATCATCTTTGACGGAAGCCGTGACTACGACTCGGGTGATCACTATGCTGATTGCTCCAGAGGTTACTTCTTCCTGGAAGTTGGTTCTCCCTTCGCTACAACCTTGGAATTCCCCTACTCAGGCGAAGTAGGCGATGAATACACCGTGGAAAGAATTTACAACTTTGGTACAGATCTGGCAAAAGCAATTGAAACCTATATTACGAAATAAACCAAAGGACTTGGAGTTTAACTCCAAGTCCTTTTTGTTTCTTATCCCATAGAGCGCATTCTGTATAAGCCTTCGCCAATTGAGTCGATATACACATAACGCCAATGTGAAGTTGACACTGTCCCCCAGGCGTATCTGTCTACATAGCTATAGAAAACGGCATCCTGTGTTGCTTTATCTGTCTCCCATTCTCTGCCAAACACCCAACCATCTTCCAAATCTTCTTTTGTTTCGCGATAGTAGGCGGCGTCCAGCCTTTCTGTCATTTCTGCATACCCCGCCTCGTTTAAAATGATATCGGTTTCTATATACGGTTTTACAAACCACAGCTGACCATCCTCGTAAATTTCCTCTATCCAATAATTATATGTATATTTTTCGATTCCCGTTTCGGGCAAAGCCACCAGCATCTCTTGCTGAAAAAGTTCAGCTACGGTAAGCTCTTTATCTGTCGGGAAACGGATACTGCCATCTGCATTGTATGAAATTGCAATTTCATTCGTAGCACTTTCTCCGCCTTTTTTGTAAAACCTTAATTCAGGAATGGTGTTTTCCGGCATCCACATTGTCGTTTCAAGGCCGTCATCGGTATAATATCTGACAATATGAATACCTGACCCTATTGAAATCCCGTCACCTATAAAATAACGCACGAAATTCCAATCCATACCGCGACGGATGCCTGCAAAATCTTCAAGTGTCAATTTTTCACCGCAAGGCTCTAATTTTTGAGTGTCCCACCAAAGGGATATGCGATTAAAACAAGTAATAACCTCTTCTTTTGTGGTATAATCCTTCGGAACAAATTCCATAGCGCCTTTTCCCTGCAAAATTCCGCGTTCACGCAAGGTATAAACATCTTCTTTTGCCCAATCCGAAATTTGTTCTTCATCTTTAAACTCTTTTAATTCGCTTAAATAGGGATTTAACTGCGAAGGTGCATATTTCTCCTGCTCCAACGAAACAATCTTTCCTAAAACCTTGGCAAGCTCTTCACGGGTAATCAAATCAAATGGTGCAAATTCTGTTTCGGTTTTGCCGTTGATAACACCCAGATGATACAGCTTTGCTACTGCCAAATCATTTGTATCGTCAAAGGGAGCAGAAATTTGCACATTTGTTTCTATTCCGCGGGCATTTAAGAAGCTTTCTGCTATCTGGCAAACCTCAAGACGGTTTATGGGCAAGGTGTAATTTGCCTCATTCCAGGGTAAG
The DNA here is from genome assembly GCA_017410375.1 of Clostridia bacterium. NCBI lineage: Bacteria > Bacillati > Bacillota > Clostridia > Clostridia bacterium. Next base: position 21,229 of record JAFQQW010000002.1, read on the forward strand.
GTGAATTTTAATGTGTGTGCAGTTTCAATATCCTCTTTTGCCCATTCCGAACACTCCGCACTCAAAATAGTATTGGTTGTTTCTCCGCTTTTCATCCTTGTAATAAGGGTACGAAAACGCTCAAATTCACCGGGGTTAAACCGATGTGCGTCTCCCGGATACATCGGATTCTTCCCGATTTGAATGTAAAACCAGTTTTCGTCCAAACGAAAAGCATCACGCGTGCCATCCTGCTTATGCACCGAAATATACCAGTCCTTTTGCTCATCCAAAATTATAAAATTTTCTCTTACCGGATTTTCGGGTGTTTTCCACAACGCATCAAGATAAAACACGATATCTGCCATTTTCTGCTTGTCCTCAGTCATATAAATATCGGCATAATCAAAATTTGTCCCGATTGTAACCTTTATCGGCTCGCTTTCAGCACGTGCCGATAAGTCGCAAAATCCGAGGCATAACAAGAGTCCAACAACCAAACACAGCTTCTTCATACGATTCACCATCCTTTATGTTTTCAGTATAACTCTATCCCTCTTCCTTGTCAAGCACCGTGGCGCAAGCGTTGCGTTTTACGGCACAAGCGTTGATTTTTTATACTGCCCGGGTGTCATTCCCGTCTGCTCTTTAAATTTTCGGATAAAATAGTATTCATTTTCATAGCCGATTTGTCCGGCAATTTCTTTGACCGGAAGTTTAAATTTGACCCTGAAATCATTAGAGCCATCAGCAGCTGTGTAAATTTTCTTGACAAAACACAATTTTTATGGTATAATTGTTGCGTAGTGCAACATGATGGTGTGAAGCAGTTCCTTCTACCCGGGTTAAAGAAACCGAAACACAAACAAGGAGAAAAATTATGAAAATATATAATATTTACTTTTCGGGTGTACAAACCAAGGATGCATTTTACGAAGCCATTATCAGGGCAATGAATTTCCCGGATTGGTGCGGTAAAAATGCCGATGCCATTTGGGACATGATGTATATGGATGTAGAATACCCTGCTCATGTTTTTTTACATGACACCGAAACGCTCACCGACTATTTAGAACACGATTTTTCGCTTTTGCTGGAAACATTTGAAGACGCACGCGAAAAATACAAGGTAGATATAAATGTAACTTGCCTGTAACCATCATTTCACATGATACAGATTCATTCGGTAAGATCTAACATACCTAAAAAAAGAACTCTGTTCAGTAGAACAGAGTTCTTTTTTATCATTTTAGTTTAAAGGTTTAACGGTACCGCCCTTAACAGTTCTTACAGAACCGTCTGTTGCGGTAAGCTTTAATTCGTAGCTGAACGGTGCGTTCACATCGTCAGCCTTTACGATAAATTCGTAAGGATAGCTTTCGGTAGAAACCGTTTTCTTTTCACCGCCTGCGGTATAGGTCATTTCAACCTTTGTTACAGCCGACGGTTTGTCGGTTGCATAAACGTATACATAGTAATCGTTTTCGTTCATCTGCAGAACGATTGCTTTACCGTTGCCATGGTCATGGTAGGTAGAGCCAATTTCTACGTCTGTGCCCTCTAAGGTGTAGTCAAAGCCTGCAAATGCCGGAGCCTTAACTTCGGGTGCATCAATTGCTACCGTAATCATGCCCTTAGCAGGAACGGTTACGGTCACCTGACCGTTTTCAACCGTTGCTTCAGACTTGTTGCCTGCCGCATCATAAATGGTTGCAACGCCCGAAACTGCACCAACCTTTTCACCAAAGGTCAAAGGCGTTGTTACATCGGATGCAGACTGATTCATGAGCATAAATGCGGCTTTGCCGTCTTTTCTTGCACCAACCCAGTCAATCTGCAGATTGCCGGAATCTAACACCCCTTCGTCAATCCACAGCCACATATCATTCATGTCATACACATTGCCCGGTGCAAAGCCGTAGTGGTTTGCATAGAAGAATGCATAACCGCTCTGACGAACATAGGGGAATTCAACTTTCTGACCCGAACGGTAGAATGCCTGGTTGATTAAGAAGTCTTCCAGCATTGCCATAAACGGCGGTAAGTGGTGGTAGTAAACACCCGATACGTCAGGTCCTTTATAAGGATAGTTTTCCTGATTCTGGATGTTGGTTGCACCGTATCTGCCGTAGTAGTAGCCGGAGTAGTTTGCAAATCTGCCCACCATTGCATTTTCTGCAACGGTTGCTAAGTATTCATCACCGGTGTATGCCGCAATTTTCAGCACATCACCAACCCACATGCTCATGATGATGTTACCGGAGTAACCGCCCATTAAGAAGGTGGACGCCTGCTCTAAGCCTAAGCCGGAGCGTGCCGCTGTCCATGCGTCAACGGTTTCGGAGTAGTCGGTCTGGTCGTTAGGACCTAAAGGCTTCTGCTCGTCACCAACCCAGCAATGATAGCCGTTAAAGGTGTTTTTGGTGTTGTAGTTTACAAGAAGCTGTTCTGTTCTCTGGTCACCGGTTACGCCGGGCACCCAAAGGGTGGTTACCAGATACTGTGCGGTATAGTATGCCGCATCTAAATAACGCTGTTCGCCCGACAATTCATACATATCCACAAGTGCCGGTAGGTTTGCGTAGTAGGTGGTGTAAATAAAGTCACCGAAAGGCTTTTGCTGTGTCTGATCACCATAAACGGTGCTCTCTAAATATTCGTCAGCCTTCTTCATAGCGCTTTCCAAATACTTCTTATCACCGGTGTACTGATACAGATACATGTCATCCGAGAAGGGAGTCATGGAGTTGTAGCCGTTGATATTCTTACCTGCCAGGGTGTTCTGAATACCGGTTTCCAAAAGATACGGAACACGGCCACGGGTCAGTTCGTACAAACCGCCACGTACGTTCATGTTGTAAATATTGATGAAACTACCGATGGGATACGGAATCTTTTCGATAGAAACGTAACCGTTGGATGCCGCCAAACCACCTTTGGAGTTGAACTGCAGATTACCGCGGGTCATGAAGTTTGCAATGGTCGGCAAGGTTCTTTCCACCAGGTAATTTTCATCTTCTGTTAAGAGATAAGTCTGCAGAGCCTGCATCGGGTCTGCAACTGCTGTGGTATTCTTACTTTCAATGTTCCAGTAAGACTTATCCAGCGGATCCCAACCGGAAAATTCGGGGTCTAAGGAGAGCTTTCTGGTGTTGAAGATTGCTTCGTTCAAGGACGCATAAGTATGCTGTCTGTAGCTGTCCACACCATAGATATCCTGTGCAATGAATTTATAGCTGTCAAACCAGTCTGCTACACGGGAAATAACTCTGTAGCTGAACGAAGTGGTCTGACCGGGAGTGAGGTAGGAATCAGGCGCACCTAAAATCGGTGCAAATGCGATACCCTGATAACCGCCGTCTGTACCCTTCATACCGATACCGTATTCTGCATCGGTACGTTTTACTACATCCACACGGGTCATGGACGGGTCGATTACAACACCCTTGGTAACCTTTGCGGTGGTGTATTTGTTGTTTTCAGGCATGGTATAGGTGCCCATGGGGGTAAACAGATACTGTTCGGAATAAATACCGCCATCTTCGTCTACACGTTTAGACTGTACACGGAAAGGTGCTAAAGCAAAATAGTACTGTTCAAAGGTCATCTCATCGCCTTCTGCCGCACCGATGGTGTAGTAGCCATCCATCGTAAAGGACGCATCTACCGAAACTTTAGGAGAATCGGTTTCATCCACGATTTCCCAAACTGCATTTATCGTACCAACGTCTGTAGACGCGGTGATTTTTACAGCTTTATCGGATATAGCTTCTATACTTGTGGGCACAAACCATTTCAAAACGCCTGCCTTGAATACATCTACACCCATATAAGAGGAAGCCGGCTTATCCGCAGCAGTTAAATACTGGGACTGGAATACATATCTGTCCTGGGGCGCAATACCCAAAGAAACGGCATTGGCACGGATAACCATATAACCTAACTGTTCGTTTCTGTTGTTGGTCTTAACCCAGGTGCCGTTTACATTGTTATAAATTTCGTTCTGGATTACAACACCGTTAGAGGTCTGAACCTGATAGAACTTAACCTGTACTTTATCGTTTCCGATTACGTTTTCAGAAAGAATTGTACCCTCTTCTCTTGCGTATGCAGGATAGAGCGGAACTTCCACATCAAACGCACGAACAGGTGCTGCCTGCGCAATCAGTTCGCTGTATGCGGTAGAGGGCTGATAATCCATATCGTCTGTAATCAGAATCATGTCACATCTTGCATAGAAGCCGGATGTATCTACCAGTTCTAAAATATGTTCGCCTGCAGTTAAATCCACATCGCCTGCAGTCTGCCAGCTGAAGCCGTTGTTCCCGTGTGTACCCATCAGACCGCCAATCTGCTTGCCGTCAATCTGAATGGCAAAGGTACGCTTGGAGGTATAGCTGGAGGTATAGTCACGGCTGTGCGCAAATACTCTGTACTTGCCGTCTTTTACAACATTGATTCTTGCTTTTGCGTTCTTTGTAAGCTCAGGTCTGCCATCCTCAGGCGCTGCATTGTCAGCCTCAGGAATCATACCGCGCATTACACCGCAATCAAAGCTGCCGGTTACCACACCTTCTAAGTCCCATGTACCTACATCATAGTAGCTTTCGGGAGTCAGCATGATAAGCTGCGGCGGAATTTCCGCATAAATCCAAACAGTCTGGTTTGCATCATCCCAGGAAACCTTTGCACCAAGTGCTTCGGATACGAAACGGAGCGGTACTAAAGTTCTGGAATTAACTAAAGTTGCGGGAGAATCCAATGTATATTTTTCACTGCCAACCTTTGCTTCGGTAGAATCAATGGTTAAGCGGATATCGGTACCGTTACGGGAACCGGTTGCGGTTTGTGTTTCATCGTCCCAGCCAACGGTACAGCCGAGCGCTTCAAAAATTGCGCGGAACGGCACCATGGTTCTGTCGTTAATGAGTACCGGCGGAACATCAAAGGTCATATAAGAACCGTTTAAGTTGATGGCAATTTCATCCGCCGGACGGTTCGGGTCTTTTTCTGTATTTACCTTTGTGGGACGCATATCACCCATAGCCACTAAGGATTTAATACCGTTGTTGGAGCTGTCGGGAACGAAATCTAAATTATCGGTAATGATAATCATATCCCATCTGCCGTAGTTACCGGTATGGTCAATAATCTTAATTTCATTCTGTCCTGCAACAAGAGGCAGAACAGCTTCTTCAAAGCCCCAGTTGGTACCATGTACACCGCATTCTCTTGCGTATACACCGCCCACATGAATCTGGAACTTTCTGCCACTGTTGGCAGGCTGGTCGAAGCTACGAACCATTACCTTATAGATACCGGTCTTGGGAACGGTAACCGTAAAGGTTGCAGGTTCATTCAAATGCGCTCTGCCGTCCGCCTTGGACATAATGATATTCGCTTGCGGACTGCCGTGGGTAATGGGCGAAATCTGCCAGCTACCTAAGTTGGACTCGTCAAAATCCTTTGCAGAAACGACAATATATTCATATTCGTCGTCTACAAGCGTCTGATCCGCTTCGGGAACATTGGGGTCTGTGATCAACCCTGTAATATTGCTTTCATAAGTACCCTTTACAATGGTTGCCGACTGGTTTTCAACCGATGCATTTTCGGGCGGAATGTAGGACGGGCTGTTGGTCAGCAAAACGCCCTGAATACGACCGTAGTTTGCACCGCTGTCTACCACTTCAACCTGCACATCGCCCTTTTCAAGGTCGATTTCACCGCAGTATTCCCAGGCAAAGCCGTTGACGCCATGCGCGCCCAGAGTACGTTCGGTAAGTTTTCCGTCTACAGCTACTTTATAGGTACGCACGCCGTCACCGTAGTCACGGGTCCATGCCCACAAATAATATTTACCGGCTGTATTGTTTTTGAAAACAGTAATTGCAGGCTTCATATTATCAGGCTTCTGTCCGCCGGGAGAACGGAGTACATCCAATGTCGAACCGTCTCTTCCGGGAGAAAGCCATGTACCTAAATGATCACCAAAAGCGCTTGCACCCAAGAAATATACTTCCTTTTTTTGGGGTTCTTCGCCTTTGGGAAGGTTTTTGTTCACAACGATTTCTTCTTTTTCCACTTCTTCCACTTTGGAAACGATTTCGGGTTTGTTTCTTTCAAGCGCACCGCTCATACCCGAAGCATCGTCCGGAAGCCTAACGGTGGGGTTGGTGGAAAGGGCTACCGCCTCAACACGGGCATAGTTTGCCGAAGAGTCTACCAGCGAAATTTTCACTTCACCTTTCTTAACTTCCACCTTACCTGCTTCCTGCCATTTATATGCATCTACACCGTGGTTACCCACTGTGTTGGGAAGCAAGGTATCGCCTACCTTAATCTGACAGGTACGTACACCGCTTACAACCGGATTACCATTGTTGTCAACACCACCTGCAAAATCACGCACGCGAACCCACACCGTATAGTTTCCGTTTTCCGGAACCTTAATGGTTACGGTTGCATCCTTCGAATTTGCAGGCTTGTTGCCGCCGATGGCACGCAATACATACCCATAAGCACCATGTTCTCTGTTTGCCAAAGACCATGTGCCTTTGTTTGTGAAAGCGTCTGCACCAAGCATGATTGTTGTGTCTGCCGCAAAAGCGGTAACGGTACCGAGCACGGACAGTAACATACAAATTGCAAGAAGCAAACTCAAGCTTTTTCTGAACATGAAATCACACCTTCCTTTTTTTCTACTATAATTATAAACCGAATGTCTCGTCTTGTCAACGGATTTTGATTATTCGATTCTATACTTATTTTACCATATAGATTGCGGTTTCACAATTACTCAAAATATAAAAAACTTATCCCAAACTATATTTTTCTTGCGTATATTGAAAAAATATGCTATACTGATATTAAAGGAGGTGCATATATGTTCCAGTCTGTTCCCGTGGTGCAATCTATTGCACTGTTTTACAGAATTCACCGGCACAAAGGCTTTGTGGCAGAAATTCAGAACCGAAAGAATTCATCCTTGCTGTTTTGCCTGCACGGAAAGCTGAAATTTGTGACCAACAAAAACGAAGAATTCTATGTAGATAAACTGCATCCTATTTATGTGCCTGCCGGTTCAAGCCATCAGCATTTTTGTGTAAAGGACTGTGAGTGTATTCTGTTTGACTTTTATGAACAGACACCCGGTGACAGTATGGCAAACACCGCACCGGTAAACGAAAAAGAATTGCTCTCCATATATGCTGAAATTACCGCTTTGAGTGCGTTGCCCTCCGTTCCGAATCAGGCGAAAATTATATCCTTGTTTTATCAGCTCTTGTCCCTTTGCGCCCAGTCCGCACAAATCGGGCAAAACCGATTGCTTGCTCCTGCCTTACAGTACATTTCTTTAGAGTTCCAGAATGTGGATTTATCCCTTCAGCAGGTGGCAGACGAATGCCACATCAGCAAAATCTATCTGCACAAATTGTTTGTGCAGGAATTCGGCATCACCCCCTTTCGCTACATCACCCATCTTAGGATGGAGCGGGCAAAGGTTTTGTTGCAGGAAAAATATCCGCCAAAGCAGGTGGCAAAGCTTGTGGGCTACGGCGATATGTACGCCTTCAGCCGTGCCTACAAACGTCATTTCGGCGTCCCGCCCAGAAATGATTATATCAAATAAGATGAAAAGCAAGTAACGGAGCGGAAAAAAACAAGCCTGCTATAAGCAGGCTTGTGTTAATTAAGCTCTTGTGTCGCCGATCAATCGCTGGAATAGGGAAGCAGAGCCAAATGTCTTGCTCTTTTGATTGCTTCGGTCAACTGACGCTGATGCTTTGCGCAGGTACCGGTAATTCTTCTGGGAAGAATCTTGGAACGTTCGGAAACGAAACGTCTCAATTTAGCGGTATCTTTATAGTCGATAGACTGAACTTTGTCCACGCAGAACTGGCAAACCTTTTTCTTCGGTTTTCTGGCTCTGGGAGCTCTGTCTTTAAAGTTTTCTCTTTCTGCCATTGCAGTACACCTCCTTAAGTGTTTTGGTTAAAAGGGTAATTCGTCGTCATCGGGAAGCAGTACAAAATCGTCTGCCGCGTTTTGCTGAGGAGCCGCCTGCGGGGCAGTTTGCTGCACGCGGGGTGCGGTCTGCTGAACAGGTGCGCCCGGCGCCATTCCGGCACCCTGTGCGTCGCCCTTACGTTCTGCAAAATGCAGTTCGTCAACAACCACCTCGGTCACATATACGCGTTTCCCGTCTTTGTCATCATACTGTCTTGTCTGAAGATTGCCTGAAAGAGCCAAAAGCTGTCCCTTAGCAAAATACTTTGCTAAAAATTCCGCCTGATTTCTCCAAGCCACGCAGTTAATAAAATCTGTCTGACGCTGTTCGCCCTGGCGCACGAAATTACGTTCTACAGCCAGAGAAAAGCTTACAACAGATGCACCTGTCGGTGTGCTTTTTAATTCAGGGTCACGGGTAAGTCTACCCATCAGAATAACTTTGTTTAACATTCTTCGCTCCTCCGTTTAATCAGTCTTCCTGCTTAATTACCAGGTAACGCAAGATACCGTCGGTAATCTTAAACTGTCTGTTCAGTTCTGCAGGGAATTCCGGATTGGCAGTAAATTCAACCAAAACATAGTACCCCTCGTTTAAATCGTCGATTTCATAAGCAAGTCTTCTTTTGCCCCAAGTATCTACTTTAGCAACTTCACCTGCGGAAGAAATCAAAGATGTAAACTTTTCAACCAAAGCATTGACAGCTTCTTCACCCTTGGTCATATCCACGATGAAGATTGTTTCATACTTGTTTGTTTTTACCATCTTTTTACACCTCCTTCTGGACTTTTGACGCATGCCTTCCCATGCGTAAGGAATCGCTTAACTTCATAAGCTATACTATTATATACGAACTTTTCCATTTTGTCAAGTCTTTTTTATATAAAAACGTGCCGGCTAAAACCGACACGCACGTTTTTCCCGATTCCTTGCCGAAACATCCAGCAAAAAGATTGCCAGATAGCTTATACAGAACCACAAAACCGAAAACAACAGGCTGACCTGCCCCATTATGTGAAGCTTTAAGTTGGAATAATCCCACACACCAAGCTTTAACCAGCGGTTAAGCAAAAGTCCCGAAAGGAACTCGGCAACCGTGATAAAGCCTGCACAGCACAAAGCCCGAAGTGCTTTTGTGCATTGCTTAAACCGTTTGTTAATCCAATCGATTCCGACAAAACAGATGCCCCCCAGAACCGTCATGCTCGGATGGGTATAGCCCCGCCACAGAATTTCCAACAGGCTGTAGCCGATTCCTCCTATTATAAATAAAGAAAAGCAACGCTTCATACCAAACACCCCTTTTAAAGATGTATGTAGTTTGCGTTGCTTTTTATTTTTTATTCAGCGCAGAAGAACGCTGTGCCTTCTTCCGGGTTATGGATTGCATAAGAATCCAGTATCGGCTTGAATGAACCGTCATCGTTTCTGCCCGTATTCCACCAGCTTAAGAAATCCTCGGGGAACTGGGTAACATTTGTGCCCGGCATATATAAATAGAAAGTTTTGCAGTTTTCCATACCGTACGGCGCGGAAGGCACATGCAATGTTTCGTTTTCAATCCATTCCTCGGTCTTTTCATTGGTAACCGTCAGGTCTCCAAGGGTCAGTCTGTAGGAATAATCATCAATTTTTTCAATACTTTCAAAATTGCCGATAAAATCACAGAAATAATAGGTACCCTTGTAACCGTCACCGCCCGAGCCCATATCGATGTCCTGATAATGTCCTTGGAACAAGCCATCCTCGGTTACGGTCATTTCGGTGTACCATCCGCCGGCACCGCTGGAAAACCAGAATTCCTTTTGACCTTCAAAAGGCATCACAATCCCGGTTACACTTACCTCGGGTGTTTGTTCTTCTTCGGTCTCGGTCGCTTCCGCTTCCGTCGCTAAATCGGTTTCAGTTTCCTCTTCCGGAACCGAAATCTGTGTTTCCGTCTCGATTTCTGTATCTTTCTCCGCACAAGCTGTAAAAAGGCTTACGCAGAGTAACATACACATGCAAAAAAACAGAATTTTTTTATTCATATAAAACGTCCTTTCATTTGTTTCCGAAATAGCCGAGCTTTGACGTCTCACAAAGCAAAGCATATGTATCCGACATTTCTCCCGGAGCAAAGGCAGCATAAAGCGCACGCATGGATTCGGGAACTTCTTCCTGCGGAGTACCGGGCAGATACAAAACAAATTCCTCCCCGGGCTTTAAAACAGATGGCTCCGCGAAAATGTATTTCTTGCCGTCTTCCACCCAGTGACCTGCCTGCTTATTTGTGTAGAGCAATTCAGAAAGGGTCGCTGCATAGGCGTGCTCGTTCATCTGCCGGACATTCTGAAGTTTCCCCTGAAACTCACTTTTAACAACATAATCCTCACCGTCCAGAACCGCCTTGCTGATATAATCTCCCACAAACGAACCGTCCGGTGAAATAACGAAATTTCCGGCTCTGTCTGTGTCACTTGCCAGCTTAAGCTTCACCTCTGTTTGTAAAGGAAAAACAGCTGTTGTCCCGCTTCCGGTCTGTAAAACCTCATTTTCGGAAGTGTCGGGATTGACAATTTCTTCTTCCGTATTGTCTTTTTCATCCGACTCTGCCGGGGCTTCAGAAGCTCCGCCCACATAAATGACGGTTGGCTTTGCTTCACGCACCGTGCCGGGATGCTCCATGTTCATGTAGATGGATTTAATGGCGATATTCCGACCGTTTCCGTTATCCATGCAAACATCCGCAACACAAATCCCCAACAACAGAAGACATAACAACGACAGCACAATATTCATAATCAAGAGCGTTTTTTTGCTGTTTTTCAAACGCATCCGTCTTCCTCCTACAGTGTTTTTTTAATAAGATGCCCCATAAGTTCAGAAGCCTTGTCCAGATAAACACCTGTGGCTTCGCACATTTTTTCGGTATAAGCTTCCGCACCTTCTTTTTCGTTTGTGCTGTCATAAAGCACAAAGGGTACAGGATCGGAAACGTGCGTTTTTAAATCCAAAGGGGTGGGATGGTCGGGCATCAGAAGTACCCTGTAGTCCTCTCCTCTTGCCTTTAAATCTGCAATAATGGGCGCAATAATTTTTTCGTCAATCAGTTCAATGGAGCGCACCTTGTTTTCCACCTCACGACGGTGACCGCATTCGTCGGGGGCTTCTAAATGCATATACAGCATATCATTTTCTTTCAGAAGTTCAATACCCGCCTGTGCTTTTCCGTCGAAATTGGTATGAATGTTGCCGGTTGCGCCCTCTACATCGGGGCAAACCATTTTAGCAGAAAGCCCGATGCCTTTAATCAGGTCAACCGCAGAAACAACCGCACCTTTTACGCCGTACAAATCCGCAAAGGAATCCAAAACCGCCTTTCTGCCCTCGCCCCAGATCCAGAGAGATACTGCAGGACGCAGACCGCGTGCAATTCTGGCTTTGTTTACGGGGTGGTCTTTTAAGATTTTTTCACTTTTTTCCATGATTTCCTGCAAAACATGGGCATTTTTCCCCTTGGGCAGGTATTCGGTCACTTTCCTATCCGAAATATCATGGGGCGGTGTCAGTTCAAAATCCAACTCACCATTTCTCCAGACCAGAATATGTCTGTATGAAAAACCGGGATACAGTTGTAAGGTATCGGTATTGAGTTCTTTTGCCAGGTCTGCAATCAATGCATGTGCTTCTTCGGTGGTAATTTCGTCTGAGCTGTAATCAATCATGGTCTTATCCGCATAATTCTCCTCGTCCGAAAGGGTGACCAGATTGGCACGGAAGGTAATATCCGCATCATTGAGCGGCACACCCACCGAAACCGCTTCCAAAGGTGAACGGCCTGTGTAATATTTTTCAGGCGCATAGCCCATAACCGAAAGGTTTGCGGTGTCACTGCCCGGCTTCATACCCTCGGGTACAGTTTTTGCCATACCGCAAATGCCTTTTTTTGCAAAATAATCCATATTCGGTTTTTTGGCAACCTCCAGCGGGGTTTTGTTGCCTAATTCCGCGTTGGGGTAATCTGCCATACCGTCTCCCAGAAAAACAATATATTTCATGCTTTATGACTTCCTTTCTCACTCAAAAATAATTCTGCCGATGCGCACCATGGTGGAGCCGTTCTGAATGGCTTCTTCAAAATCTCCGCTCATGCCCATGGACAAAATGCCGTCTTTTAAAACCGAGGCATCAAACGCCTCCCGTAACCGCTTAAAATATGGATTCGGGTCTTCTCCCAAAGGTGCCATGCCCATCAGACCGCAAAGCCTTATATTCGGCAAGCCTTGTACCTCAGCAATAAAGGCATCCAAATCCTCGTAGGAAACCCCGAATCGGTCATCAATACCTGTAGAATTGACCTGTACCAGACAATCGGTCACAATGCCCATCGCCTCGGAATGCTTTTGGATTTCGTTGGCAAGCTTTAAGCTGTCCAGCGAATGAATAAGGGCAACTTTCCCCACAATCTGCTTAACCTTATTGGTCTGCAGATGCCCGAGCAGATGCCACTCGATATCTTCGGGCAGGTTTTTCTGCTTTTTTAAAAGGTCCTGCACCTTGTTTTCGCCGAACGCCCGTTGTCCCAGCCCGTACACCTCCGAAATTTCCTCTTCGGTGTGATATTTGCTGACACAAACCAGTTTTACCTCCCGGTTTACCGCCAGGCTGTCCACTTTATTTTTAATTTCTGTATAACGCATAGTATCACCGATACCATTATATCACTAATTTGTTCAGGATGCAAGAATTTTCAAAAAAGAATTGATTTTTATTTGCGTTTCATGTATAATATTTTTAGATATGGAAAAAAGGAGTCGGCATTCATGTTTGAATTTTTCAAAAACACGTTCCGTTTTGGAACAGATATAGCCATTGATCTTGGCACCTCCACCGTTTTGGTTTATGTAAAGGACAGAGGTATAGTGATTCGTGAGCCATCCGTAGTTGCCATCGACAAAAAGAACGGCAGAATTGTGAAGGTGGGTATCGAAGCACAGGAAATGATTGGCAGAACACCTAAAAACATTGCAGTTATCAAACCTTTGATGGACGGTGTAATTTCGGACTACGAGGCTACTGAGAAAATGCTGAAATATTTCATCAGCAAAGTCAACAATTCCAAGCTTTTCAAGCCACGGATTGTGGTGTGTGTGCCCAGCAGTGTAACCGAGGTTGAACAACGGGCAGTTATTGACGCGACCATGCATGCAGGCGCCAGAAGTGTGCATCTGATTGAAGAGCCAATCGCGGCGGCATTAGGTGCAGGTATTGACATTTCCAAGCCCTACGGTACCATGATTGTAGATATCGGTGGCGGCACCACCGACATTGCGGTGATTTCTATGGGCGGTGTAGTAACCGGGCGCTCCATCAACGTAGCCGGTGACAAATTTGATGAAGCCATCAAAAAATATGTGCGTAAAAAATACAATGTTGCCATTGGCGACCGTACCGCAGAAGAAATCAAAAAGCAAATCGGTGGCGTGTATTTCAGAAGCGAGCCGGTAAGCTGTACTGCCAAGGGCAGAAATTTAAACACAGGTATGCCCCAGACCATTACCCTTACCTCAGAAGAGGCGTTTGAGGCTTTGGAAGAACCTATTTCCGAAATCTGTGAAGCCATCCACCGTGTTATGGAGGATACACCTCCCGAGCTGGTTGGCGACATCACCACCCGCGGTATCACCTTAACCGGTGGCAGTACCGCCCTATATGGTATTGACTTGCTTCTGCAACGTGAAACCGGCATTCAGGTGGAAATCGCACCCGATGCGGCATCTTGTGTTGCCATCGGCACAGGTCAATCCCTTGACCGTATCGGTGATATGAACGTACTGGTAAATAACAAATACCGAAATACAATTTCACTTTAACAAGCGTATCTCATTTTATTCATTTGTTATCGCAAAGGAAACGGACTTGTAAAAAGTCCGTTTCCTTTTTTATTGCATTTTCGTTCAAAATATGATATACTGAATAAAACTACATCTTCGGGAGTTGATTTCATGAAACTGATGTTTGCATCCGACATTCACGGTTCTGCGTACTATGCAGAGCAGGTTGTGAAAATTTTTGAAAAAGAACAGGCAGAAAACTTAATTCTGCTGGGAGATATTCTCTATCACGGCCCGCGGAACGACCTGCCAAAAGAATATGATCCCAAAAAGGTCATTGCCCTTTTGAATCCCTTAAAGGACAAACTGCTTTGTGTCCGCGGAAACTGCGACGGCGAAGTAGACCAGATGGTGCTTGACTTCCCCATCTTAGCCGATTACATCATGCTGTTTTTAGACGGCAAGCGGGTCTATCTTTCCCACGGACATGTTTATAATCCCGAAAAGCCCATGCCCCTGTCAAAGGGTGATATTTTAATCAACGGACACACCCATGTACATAAGGCAGAGGATTGCGAAACCTTTACCTATTTAAACCCCGGCTCGGTATCCATTCCGAAAGAAGGGCAGGTACCCAGCTACATGATTTATGAAAACAAAACCTTTACCATAAAGAATTTGGACGGAAACAATCTTCTTACATATGAGGTGAAAGCATGACAGGTGTATTGGTAAATGTACTGACTGTTCTGGCAGGCAGTATTGTAGGGCTTTTATTTCACAAGGGCATTTCCAAAAAATATTCTGATGCAGCAATGAAAGCCATCGGTCTTTGCACCCTTTACATTGGCTTCAGCGGTGCTTTGGACGGCAACAATGTTTTGGTTGTTATTGCATCCATGGTACTTGGCACCCTTTGCGGAACCATGCTTCGCATAGACGATGGTATCAACAATCTCGGCAAAAAAATCGAAAAGAAATTCAAAAAGAAAAAGGGAAACATTGCAGAAGGCTTTGTGACTGCGTCTCTTTTGTTCTGTGTAGGCTCCATGACCATTATGGGCTCACTCAATGCAGGCATCAGCGGTGACAATACTTTGCTTTACACCAAAGCTTTCTTAGACCTTTTTTCCTCTGCGATGCTCGCCTCCTCTCTGGGCATCGGGGTACTGTTTGCCGCGCTGTTTGTTTTCGTTTTTCAGGGCGGACTTGTGATTCTTGCCGAATACATCGGTCCTTTTTTAACCGACACGGCAATTTGTGAAATGAACTGTGTTGGCTCGCTTTTGATTATCGCACTGGGCTTAAATCTGCTGAATGTTGCCAAAATCAAAGTTGCAGATATGTTGCCTGCCATCTTGTTTGCGGTTATCATCACAAACTTAGTTGCATATTTTTAAAGCAAGGAGGGTATTTATGAAAATATGTGTTTACGGTGCTTCCAGCAATAACATTCATGAAAGTTTTATAAAAAATACAGAAGAGTTAGGCTTTAAACTGGCAAGTCGCGGACATTCTCTGGTGTTCGGTGGCGGCACAAACGGTCTGATGGGCGCTATAGCACGTGGTACGACCCGTGGCGGTGGCGAGGTTATCGGGGTTGCGCCCACCTTTTTCAATGTAGACGGCGTACTGTATGAGGCCTGCACAAAAATGATTCCCACTGAAACCATGCGCGAACGCAAGCAGATTATGGAGGATTTGTCCGATGCATTCATCATGACCCCGGGCGGTATCGGAACCTTTGAAGAGTTTTTTGAAATTTTAACCTTAAAACAGCTTGCACGCCATGCAAAGCCCATTGCCATTTTTAACGTAGACGGCTTTTATGACCCGTTACTTGCCTTTTTACAGCATGCCATTGACGAGGGTTTTATGAACGAAAGAGCAAAGAATATGTTTGACGTTTTTACAGATGCAGACGCGCTTTTGGATTATTTGGAAACCGACAAAAAAGAAGCAATGCTTTACAAAGATTTTAAATAAGGAGCAGGTATGACTACACTCGAAAAAATCAAAAAAAATAAAGACATTACCACCTACATTCTCATGGCGGACGAGTCCATGAAGGCTTTAGGCTATACCGAGCATTCCTTTGCCCATGTGGGAAAGGTTTCAGATACCGCAAAAAACATTTTAGAAACCTTAGGCTATGATGCACACACCATTGAACTGGTACAGATTGCGGCATACATGCACGATATCGGAAATCTGGTCAACCGCCAGGAGCATTCCCAGAGCGGTGCGGTAATGGCGTTCCGTATTTTGTCCGCCTTAGAACTTCCCGCAGAGGATGTGGCAATCATCACCACTGCCATCGGTAACCATGACGAAGGTACGGGTGTTGCAGTAAACGCCGTTGCCGCGGCACTGATTATTGCGGACAAAACTGATGTGCGCCGCTCCCGTGTACGAAACAGCGATGTGGCAAACTTTGATATCCACGACCGTGTAAATTATTCGGTTACCCAATCAGACCTTGAAATTGATACCACGAAAAAATACATCCTGTTAAAGCTTACTGTTGATACAAAATATTCTTCTATTATGGACTACTTTGAAATTTTCTTAGGACGCATGAGCATGTGCCGTAAAGCGGCAGAAAAATTAGGCTTACGCTTCCGCCTTGAAATCAACGGACAACGATTACTTTAAAACAAAAAAGGTCGTAGCATTTGCTACGACCTTTTTATCATCTTAATGTATATCCACCAAAAAATTTTTTCCTGAACCGACGCAGCTGTTCGCTGCAATCATACCCTGCATCATGGGCTTTCTGAAAATAATAAAATGCTAAGTCGAAATTCTTTTTGCAACCGCGTCCTTCGGTATACATAACACCTAAATGAGACGCGGCAACAGGCGCTTTCTCTGTTTTGCCGTCAGCACATTTTTTCAGCAAGCTGTGTGCCAAACTTATTTCCTCTGCATTCACCCCCACTCGAAGATCCGCATATAAAAGGGCAAATCCCAAGGCATGCTCAATATCTGCACAAAGCAAGGCATCCTGATCTACCTGCGATCGTGCCTCTTTCAACAAAGAAATTACCTCTTTACAATCGGTATCATCCGACAGATTGCTTTGTAATGCAAGCACTTGCTCCCACAGTTCCTTCGCCTTTTCCGTTCCGGACTTCAACGCCTTTACACCTCCACTTCACTTTTGTTCTCATACTATCACAAAAATCCTCAAAAGTCAACTCAATTGAGGTAATTTTTTAAACTCAAAAGAGGTAAAATGATTTTGAGGTGATAGTATTGAATATCGGAGAAGCAGTAAAGCTTCGCATTTTAGAGCTTTGTAAAATGCGGAAAATCACAGTCAACAAATTGGCAACCATAAGCGGCGTAACCCAATCCACTTTAAGCAACATAACAGGCGGCAGAAACAACAGCACCACCATCTCCACCATCAAAAAGCTGTGTGACGGCTTAGATATTTCCATTGAGGAGTTTTTCTGTTCCGAGCTGTTCCGCCATTTAGAACAAGAGATAAAATAAAAGAGCCTTTCGGCTCTTTTATTTTATTTATGTACTTTGGTTAAGGGGATTTCAAGCTCTGCGCCGTCTAAGGTAACTAAGGTTGCGGAGAAGCTGAAATCATCTGCATAAGGCAGGGTGAATTCAAAGGGATGCTTTGCATCGGTTACCGTTTCGGTCTTACCGTTTGCGGTGTAAGAAACGCGCATTTCCTTTACCTGTGCAGGTGTGGAGTCAGCATAGATGTAAACGGTTTCCGTACCTTCGCCAAAGCCTAAAACCATAGAGCGGATATTACCTGCGGCGGTAGGCTGGAGATTGGAGCTTTCTGCGCCAAACATTGTGCCGTTTTCAGCAGGTGCAAGCTTTGGTGTAATATTTACGCCGTGAATGGCAAGGGCATATACGCCTTCCTTTGACACATTTACCCTAAAAGTACCGCCTGTGATTTGCTCAACATGCTTAAGCTGTGCATTATTTACCCATACTTCTGCATTGTATGCTTTGTTTTTATCCATACCAAAGGCTTCTAAGTTGATTGCAACATTTGCCGTTACATCCTTTTTGGACTGGTTGGTAAACACAATACATAAGGTATCGTCTGCTCTGTAGGTTGCATAGTTCAGCTGCGGATTGTCAATGCTGAGTGCCTTTGCCGGCATATACGGATATGCGTTTTCGATATGGTAGAACTTACCGGGAAGTGCACCATAAGCATTGGTTTTAACATACGCATAAGAATCCACATAAATACCGTTGGTCTGTACCTGTCCGTTGGTCTTGTCATACACATCGGCATATAAGAAGTCCAAAAGCATGGTGATGTGCGGCCAGATGTGGTTGTAATGGAACGAATTATAGGTTAACTGTTCATAAGTCTTAAAGGGGAAATCCTTTGCCATATACACATCGGTGTAGCCGGTGTTGATGTGATAGCCCGGGAAGTTTTCATATCTGCCCACCACCGCGTGACGTGCTACACTCTTTAAGAATTCGTCATCGGTGTCTGCGCCGATTTTCATGAAATAGGGCGCATGGAACGACATGAAAATACCTCTGTGACCGTGGCTGGTAAATGCCGCTTCTGCATGCAGACCGATTTCAGAAACCTTCCATGCCTCAATATCCTTTTCTTCCGCTTCCATGGGCATGATGCCGCGGTTATACGCATATTTGGGTGCCACATTGTTTTCGTTGATGTGTACCGTTCCGTCCGGCACGCCGGGGGTGTACCATAAGAACATCGCAAACCGTCTTGCACCAACGTGTGCCGCATCTAAGTATTTCTGCTCGCCCGTCATTTCATACAGCTCATAAAGCTCTGTATAGTCGGGACAGAAGAAATGCCACCAGCTGGAGCTTACGCTGTTGTAGTCACCCGAAAGACCCGAAAGTCTGGTTTCGATATATTTATCTGCGCCTTTTTTTGCAATTTCTAAATAGCTCGGGTCGTTGGTTGCCTTGTAATACACCATCGCCTGCTTCCAGTCGGTTTTGGCAGGACTTCCCTTTTCGGTCATTTTATCATAGTATGCCTTAACCGTGTTACCGCTCATCTGATAAAGTGCCGCATATTCATTCATTTTCATAGCAGGCACACCGAGGGCGTTACTGCCCTGGGATGCGGTTTCCACATATTTGTAGGTTAAGTCGTTTCTGGACATCATGTATTCCGAAAGCGGCAACGCACGATTGTCGTAAAGAGCTTTGTCGTCATAAACCAGCGCTAAAGATGCCGGATGTACCGCCGACACGTTTTTGGTGGTACCGGGGGCATCGTTTTCGTAAGAGAACCCTTTGTATTCGGGCATAAACTTGGAATAATAGTCGTTCATGCCGTAGCCAATCATGTTTTCAATGACCTCGTTCATGGAAATGTTGCCGTTGGAACGGAAATCATAAAAACCGTAGTTTTCGGAAATCAGATCGGGCAAAATCGTTGCCACATCGCCTTTATACACCGAAATTTCGGTGAGCAGGGACACGGAATCGCCTGCTTTTTTATTGGAGGAGGTGCTTCCGTAGAACGGCAGATATATCTGGGGCTGAATGTTGCCCTCTTTAGACTTTAATACCGCACCGTAACGGGAATTTTCGTAGGTGGGAATTTTATAGGGCAAATCCTCCTGCGCTACACCATAGAAAAGGGTATAGCCCTTTGTACGAACTGCCGTACCTGCTGCAGGCAGATGGTATTCAGGCGTCATATAGGACTGGAGCGGGAATCTGCGTTCGGTCCAAACCATGGGCTGCCAGATTTCCTCCGCCTCAGCTTCGGTAAAGGACGGGAAGCCATTATAGCCGAAGGTGAAATAACCGTCTTTTTTGAGGGTATACTCAATTTTAAGCTTGGGATGTGCCGTGCCCTGCTCTAACGAAAGGGTAAACTTCGGCACGCCGTATTCGTCCCCTGCAGAAGTAAACACAATCTCGGTATCGGTTGCCGAAACAGAGAAATTGTTGTAGTCTACCACAATACCTGCGCCAAACAAATTTTCGGTTCTGCCCTCTACCTTGCTTTCCATTTTATGGAATTCATGAGCTTCGCCAATCACCGCACCCTCTGTGCCGTAAAGAGTCCAGGAGGGAATGTTATAGGTCACTCTGTCTTCTTCCACATTCTGTTGCTTCAAGTCGGGCGCTTTTGCGTTATAAACTGCTCTTCCGCTCGCCTTAAATGCATAGTTCTGTCCGTCGGTTGTAAGCAAAATATTCCCGTCAGGCGAAACAGATACGACGTATCTTTCATTTTTCAATACATAATTTCCGTTTTCCTGTGCAACCTTTTGGGACATGGAAAGACGCATAATGCGTTCCATAACCGTTACCGCTTCGGCACGGGTCATGTTATCCGATAAACCCAAAGCACCGTTCGAGCCAATCATAAGCTTAGACGAAACCACCGCTTCTGCCGCAGTTTTGTCTGCACCCGAAAGGGCATTTAATTCTTCAAACTTGTTTTCTGTAAGCGGTTCCGGCTTGTAACCCAAAACCTGCATGGTGTTATACAGCACATGGGCTAAGGTTAAACGGGTTGCCGTTTCTTCAGGATTGCCGGCCACAGGCGTATTGCTTAAAAGTCCTGCCGATTCCGCACCCGAAACATACGGGTCGTACCAATTTGCACCGCTTGCGCCCTGCGGAAGCTTTAAGAGATTTAAAAACATGGTTGCAAGCTCGGCGTTGGTTACCTGCGCATCCGGCTCGAAAGCAGTTGCACTTTTACCGTTGATAATGCCTCTTTGTACTAAATTTTCCACCGTAGCTTTCGCCCAGTGTCCCTGAATATCCGGGAAAGTGTTGGCATTAAAAGGGGTGGATTTCTCGGTTGCCCAATCGGGTGCCGGAGGGGCATCCTCGGGAAGCTCTGCGCGCTTTGCTTCGGCTTCCATGGGCTTGGGCAATTCCTGTGTATCGGGAGATAACTGGAACATCACAGACCCGACTCGGGTGTTTACCGTGGTATCCACTTCCCCTTTTACCAACTCCACATATTCATTTCCGCTGCCACCGAATTCAAACACACCGCAATCATGCCAGCCGGACACATACTGTCCTGCATGGGTTACCACCTGCTCAGTCACACCGCTGTCGGTATGGATTTTTACGGTGATGGTTTCGTTGTTGTTGGCATAGAACAAATTAAAAAACAATACCCTTACCTTACCTGCCTGCTTGATGCCGGGACGGTATTCCGCACGGTCACCGGTGGTAGCAGTATAATAGGTAGAATCTTCATTATAATCCTTCAGCGCGCCGGATTTACCCCACACGCCAAAGAGGGTTTTGTTGTCGCCATCTTTAATGGGCGAAATAATAATAGTCTGCTTGTCCTGGCTGACAAACACGTTTGAAGGGCTGCCACTCGCCTGCTGTTGTTGCTGCGCCTGTTCTTCCTTTTCATCCTCTGCAGTATAGCCGATGACCTCTGTGCCTTTTAAAGTGCCCTTTACAGAAACCGATGCACCTTTTTTGGCATAGCCCACCGATTCTACACGGCTGTTATAGCCATAAGAAGCACCGATACGGGTCATGCGGATGTACTGACCCGCCGAGCCGTCTGCTTTAAAAGTACCTAAGTGATACCAGCCCTGGGGATTGTTATTATGGTCAACCGAGTAAATAAACTTTTTACCGCCCACATACACTTCAAGCTTTGCGGCACCGTCATTTTTGCCGTCCGAATGATTCATCAGGTAGTAGTACAAATCCTGCTCTCCGTCTACGCCTGACAAATCCCATTTACCCCATTCATCCTTGATGTTTGTGTATTTCATATAGGTCACCGCACCCTTGAATGCGGGAGATGCCTTCCAGTTTGCGGGGGTCTTTACGGTGAATTTATCCGAATCTACGCTGATGATGCTAAGCTCGCCCTGCTTGATAACCGATTCACCCGACTGACCGCCGTTTGCTTTCGTGTTATCCGCAATGTCGCCTTTGCTGTCTACCGCCGCGCCTTTCGGGGCATAGCCGACTGCGGATGCGCGGGTATAAAAGCCGTAGGTCGGACCTGTACGGCTAAGCTTTATGTACTGGTCTTTTGAACCGCTTAAAGAAAAGGTGCCGATTTTGTACCAGCCGGTTTCCTTTGCGTTGTGATCCACCGTAAAGGAAGTGGTTTTGCCGTCAATGCAAACTTCTAATTTTGCGGTGGCATCATTTAAGCCGTCCGAATGGCTGAACGCATGATAGTATAAGTCCTGCTCTCCTTTTACGCCCGATAAGTCCCACATGCACCATTCATTTTCAATATTGGTAAACTGCAGTTTACCGCCGGGGCCTATAAGGCTTGTAGATTCTTTCCAGTTCGCCGCGGTTTTCACCGAAAATTGCGCAGAGCCTGCGCCAATTACGGTAAATCCGTCCGCCGCAACCGCCTTCACGGGCAGAAGCATAGCAGAAATCAGCGAAAAAGCCAAGAAAATTGCTAAAAATTTCTTCATAAGGGTTGCCCTCCTTTTTAATCTGTGTTATACTGAAAACAGACCATTTGTTACTTTAAGTATAGCATAGAGTCTGCCTTTTTACAAGACCCTTTATTGCTAAAAAATACACAATAATTGCGGAGGAAACATGAAGAAAAATATTTTCATTCAAAACATGGAGCAACAGCGCTATGCGGAGATTACCAAACCGCTTTACGAACCCGTCCCACGCATTCCGTTGGGGGTTGAAAACTGCGGAAACGCCCGAATTTTTATGCAATTTAAAAGCATGGAAACCACCCATCGGGGTTTTGTGTGCATGTATGTGGATGAGGGCGAGGGAATCATTTCGTTCGAAAACAAACACATTTCTTTAAAGAAAGGTAATCTTTTATGCTATCGGGCAACCAACGCAATAATTAAGCTGACAGCCCTTAATCAGTCCTGGTCCTATAAATGGATTGACATCAACGGTGATGCCTCTCTTTTTTATTACCGCGAAATTTGTAAGGATATGTTCCCCTCGGCAGTCATTTACAACATGCCTCCCGACACCTTTTTTCATTATTATAACAGACTGATAAAAAATCTGCTGATTGAATCCAAAAGTGCCTGCTTTAAAAATGCTTCTGTTTTAACGGAATTTTTAACCACCATTCTTTCGGGTCCCGAGGCACTCCCCCGGGAGGAAGGCAAATACGCCAAAAATTTTGCTACTCTTTTTACATATATGGAAAAGCACTATTTCAACCCCTTGACCATTGATGATTTGGCTGCAGTATTCGGCTTCAGCAAATATCATTTTATCCGTGTATTTCAAGAGTACACAGGTGTTTCTCCCATGAAATATCTTTGCAAGCTCAGAATCGGCAAGGCGGCAGAAAGCTTAGTACTTTCAGACCGCTCGGTAGACGAAATTGCACGCATTGTGGGCTACAACTCCACCTCCCATTTTATCAGCTATTTTAAAGAAAACACCAACATGACACCTCTGCAATACCGAAAGAATTACAAGAAATAATATCAGTATAACTTAAAAAACATATCACTATAGCAATATACACATATCCTGTCAAACTGTTATACTAAAATAAAAAAAGGAGCGATGCTTATGAAAAAACTATGTCTTTTGCTTGCAGTTTTAATGATTCTACCCTTGTTTTCTGCAATCATTCCTGCAAGTGCACAGGAAAACGTAAAAGTCGTTTTCAACGGTACACCTATGAAATTCGATGTGCCTCCCGTTATTTTAAACGGCAGAACGCTTGTGCCTCTCCGTGCAATTTTTGAAGCACTGGGCGCAGAGGTAACCTGGGATGATGCCTCCGAAACCGCTATCGGCGTGCGCCGTGGTGTAAGAGTTTCGGTAACGGTTGACTCCTCTGCCGCAACCATCAACGGCAAGGCCGTAACGCTTGACCAACCTGCTGTTTTAATGGATGGCAGAACTTTAGTGCCTCTCCGTTTTATCTCAGAAGCTTATGGCTGTGAGGTAGGCTGGGATGATGCGACACAGACGGTCAGCATTAAAGCAGAACCTGCTTATGCGGCACATCATATAAACGTAAAAATGTTTGAAGAGCTTGGTACCTGGAAATTTTCAGGTAACATGATTGTGGGTACCCAGACAGGTCTTGAGGAAGGTCAAAAGCCGGAAGAACTTTCCCAGGATGCTGTTGCAAACGTATATATCGACACCCCCGGCAAATACAACCTTTGGGTACGCGACCGTGACTATGCCAACAACCAGCCGGGCAGCCGTTTCTTCCATATCGCGGTAGACGGCGTTCGCCAGGATAAGGTTTTGGGTGCTCACGGTCAGGAAGGCTTCCGTTGGACATTTGTTTCGGAACTCGACCTCACCGAAGGCATGCATGCCTTTGCTTTACAGGACACCTCCTGCTTTTTTGCCCGTTGCGAAGGCTTTTTCCTGACACAGGATTTAGACTACACGCCGGCTGAAGATGCGGAAGAACTGGCTAAGGTTGCTGTACCTGTAAGTGATTTAGACAACATTCCCATTTCGATTTATCCCGGTTGGAGTAAGCGTGAAATGGAAGATACAAAAACCGTAACCATCGGCAATGATACCACCAAAATTAATTTTTATGAAGGTATTGGCTTCCGTGGTGCTTTGGTGCAAAACGAAATTCTTGTAAAAGACAAAAACGGCAATTTTAAATCCGTAAAGGCAAGAAACGAAGAGCTTGGTGTGCTGATGATTTCTGCCGACAAAAGCGTCTTTAAAGGCTACACAGGCTCTACCTCCGAAGAGGTTGGCGGTGTGACTGCAGAACAGACCATCACCTTAAAGGGCGAAACCTTTACAGCCGCAACCGATAGCCTCTACTTAACAGGTGTTCCCACCTGGTTTATTCCGCAGTCGGTGGAAAAACTTTCGGATACCGAAGCAGTGCTTTCTTTTGCATCCCAAAACGGTGTGGAATTGAAAGTGACCTACAGCTTTGACACCGTAAGTCCTGACCCGAAGGTTACAATTGACGCAACCTTTACAAAGGACGGTGCGCACTCTTTCCTGCTCTATAGCGGTGACGAGCTGACCGACGGAAGCTATGAACAGGTAACCGCACCTTTCCTATATGTAAAAAAATATGTGCCCGATACCGCAACCATGGTACCTGCCTGCTATCTGTTTACCCCCATGGCAACCTTTACGGTAAACAAAGACGGTGCGCTTCTTACTAAAGGTATTGCCATGGATCCCCAGTCGGTACCGAGAAGTGTGCCATATCCCGAAACCTCACCTTTCTGCTTAACCTTAAGAACACCGACAGGCAATCTGCGCGGTCAGTTTGCGGCACCGCAGTTTGGTACAGAAGAAGCAAACTTTAAAGCAGGCGACAGCTATTCGGTATCTTATCGTATCATCAATCGCTTTGATGACTGGTATGAAACCTACACCCATGTGGTAACCGATATTTATGACAACACAGATATTCGTGAAAACGTATACGGCTCGCTGAATGATGCCATTTACAATCTGGACAAATTAATGTTGGATGACATTTACGGCGGTTGGGATGCCAAAAATATGGGTTGGTATAATATGGAAGCAAAGGGCGTTTCTTCCCAGGCAAACTTCATGACCGCTGTACAACGCTACTTACTTACAGGCAACGAAGATATGCTGGAAAAACGTGCGATTCCCACTTTGGCAAACCTGCTTTCCCGCATAAATGCACATTTCTGCAGACATGACATTGAAACCACCTATACCGATGCACCTACCGTTTTGGCAGAAGCACCCAAGACTGGTAACGCGGCAGTTTATGCAGGCCTATATGAAATGTCCCAGGGCAGAATGCCGTTTCTGCTGAATACTGCCGTTTCCAAAAAGGCTGTGGGTGCTGACGTGGACGGTATTACCGCACAATCTGCTTTCTTACGCATCACAGGTGAAGAAAAATATCTCACACAGATTAAAGCAAACGCAGATGCGTATATCAACAAAACCTTTAATCCCGACGGCAGCTACATGAACGGCTATTTTGACCAGGCATTTGTATTTGGTGACTATCTGCCCAAGGTTGCAGCCTTTATGTACGCGTATGAAGAAACGGGCGAACAGAAATATTTAGATGCCGCACACGATGCTGCAAAATTACTCTTAACCGCAACCTGGACAACAGGTTACCATAATGGCTACGGCAGCGCTCCCTATGAAATCGATCCTGCCGCAACTGAGGCTTTACACAAAATCCGTGCCGACAACAAGGATTCCAACTGGTTCATGCACGGTTTGACACAATGGAGACTGGGCTATCCTTACGGCGTTTACGGCTTAACCTCCGAAAACCCCGTAAAAATTCCTGCCGAAACCGTAAAAGGCTTCCAGCCTACCCTTACAGGCTTTGGTACCGAGCATCCGGTAACCCCGGCACACGGCAACTCCATCACCATGAACACCTGGGCACCCTTCTTACAGAGACTTGCGCTCTACACCGGTGACGAATACTTAAATACCCAGGCAAGAAACGCTTTAATTGGCAGATTCACCAATTATCCGGGTTATTATCAGGACAGATACATTACCCATCAGCAACAGCCGAACTACCCCTACGAGGGTCCCGATTACACCTTGGTTTACTGGCATCATATTCCGGTATTCCAGTCCATGCTTGAAGATTTCTTAATCTCCAGTGCCATTTACCGTTCGGAAGGAAAGTTAGAAATCCCTGCACTCCGTCAGCACGGCTATGCATACTTCCTGACCCAACAGTATGGGCACAAGCCTGCAAAATTCTATGACGAAGACGGCTTATGGCTGTGGCTGGACAAAGGCGTTATTACCCCCGACAGCGTAAATGTAGACTATGTAATGGGCAGAAAAGACGGCAAATTTGCAGTTGCTCTGATGAACGAATCCGCATCCGATCTTACCACAAATGTTTCTCTGGACGAAAAGCTCCCCGCGGTTTCGGGTGATGGTGTGCTTTATGACAAGGACGGTAACAAATCTGCGCTTGCATTAGGCGACAGACAGTTTACCGTAACCATTCCTGCAAAGAGCATGGTAACCGTTATGCTGAATGTACCGACCCTTACTGCACCATCTTATGCATTGGACGAAATCCGCTACACCCTTGACAATCACAAAACTGTAGCAGAACATACCAACGGCTATGGCTATGCATTACAGCTTTCTCCTGAAAAATATTATGCATATCTGTATGTAACCGACATGGCAAAAGACATGAAGGCTTTGCATGCGACCTACACCGTAAACGGAAAAACCGAAACGAGAACCATTTCGGAATATCCCTTTGAAACCATTATTCGGGTAGATGGCAGCGCACCCATTCAGTATACCTTAAAGGCTGAAATGGCAGACGGCAGCACCAAAAACTACGGTGGTGGCACATTAGAGCCTCTTCCGCAGGGTGCAGAAACCAATATCGACGGGTTCAAAACCCCCGAGCCTGCCGATTGGGGCAAAACAAAAGTTGTTTCGGGTACCTTTATGGGTGTCGGCTCTG
Organism: Clostridia bacterium; assembly: GCA_017410375.1. NCBI lineage: Bacteria > Bacillati > Bacillota > Clostridia > Clostridia bacterium. Next base: position 48,440 of record JAFQQW010000002.1, read on the forward strand.
CAGGCGGTGTATTCCGTATGGTTGTAGACAACAAGGATATGCCTTTTGCGGTGGAAGCTAACAACTTAACCTGCTGTAAGGTTGCCGCAACCGTCACCAACACCGAAACAGGCGAACAGAAGGTTCTTTACACCACTTTAGCGGGCAACGAAATCCGTCCTACAAATATTGTTCTTTTAGGACCGCCCACCGAAGAAGTGCCCCTTACCAACTTTAACAAACCCAAATGGGACGTTCAGTTTAACATGTATCCCGTAGGCACGCCTGATAAAGACGTGATTGCACCTGAAGTTGACTTTGAAGTGAAACCCGAAGAGCCGGAGCGCGAGCCGGTTGAGCTTAAAGAGCCGCTCACCGTTCCGCTTCTGGGCATGGGCGTAAACGTGCAGTTCCGCGGTGTGGTTGAATTCAAGAACATTCCCTTTGACATTTATGAAAATGCATTCAAAGGCTATCGGGCAGAGGTGACCATTACCGAGCTTGCAACCGGCGAGCAAAGAGTTTTGAAGAACGTAATCTTAGGCAACGAAATGCGTTCGACCAACACGGTTATCCTGCTTGACTTTACCAAAGAAGTTCCGTCCCAGAATTTCTCTTACGACAAGTATAAGGCAACCATGACCATATATCCCAATAAATAATTTAAAAAGGAGCTGTAATAAATTTACAGCTCCTTTTTTAAACTATTAATACTGCTTAATGAAGGTTTCGCACTCTTCCAGCGGAAGAGGCTTGGAATAGTACCAGCCCTGAATAAAATCACACTGGGACTCGGATACAAGAGCGTTTTGTTCTTCTGTCTCTACCCCCTCGCAGATAACAGACAAATTCAAGTTGTGCGCAAGTGCAATAATGCCTGAAAACAGCTCTTTCCCGCGCTGGGTACCGGTTTTGAGCAGAATGTCGCGGTCAATTTTAACCACATGAATCGGATAATCGCAAAGGTTTGCAAGGGATGTGTAGCCGCTTCCCAAATCGTCCAGATAAATTCTGAAGCCCAACTCTTTGCAAAGCTCCACATTCCGTTTTGCCGTTTCACGGTCTTTTTCAATCGCATCTTCGGTAATTTCGATTGCAAGCTTTGATTTATCGAAATCATAGTTTGCCGAAATCTCCTTCAGCTTGTCAATACAGTCCTCTTCCGAAAGCGTGATGCGCGTAAAATTGCAGGAAATCGAAATATCCTTATACTCGGTATCCTTCCACTTTTCCAGCTGACGGCAGGCAAGCTCAAACATATAAAAATCATGCTTGCTGATAAGTCCTGTTTCTTCCATTTGCCCGATATAATTGCCGGGACCTACGATTCCGCTTTCAGGCTTATCCCATCTCGAAAGGGCTTCCGCGGAAATGATTTTTTTGTCCTTGTTATCCACCACAAACTGCAGATACATTTTAAATTCTTTGTTTTCAATGCCCTTTAAAATGCTTTCAAGATGTTTTTCGACTTCTGTTTGCTTCGCCTTGCTTTCCTTCTTCCCGGCTTTCTTTATAGCCGTCTCGCTTTGCTTTCTTATATTTCGGATACGTAAAATTAATGCTATAACAAACGCAGATTGCACCAAAATAACAACCAAAGCCAATATCAGAATTAACTTTTCCATGTTATTCACCCCATGAATAATATATTATTTTCATTTTTTAAATACTATTTGGTCTTTTTTTGTGCTTTTTACGGTAGAAGAGATGATGTATTTTGGTCTGCCCTTGATTTCTTCATAAATCCGCGCAATATAGTACCCTATAATACCCAGACTGATCATGATGATACTACCGATAAAAATAGTGATAATGATGACAGTTGTCATACCCTCAAGGGCTCTGCCTATGATTTTATCTATCAGTGCCCACACACCGAAAACAACTGATATGGCAAGCATTACAATGCCCAGAGCCGTTACGATTTGCATAGGTGCGGTTGAGTAAGAGGAAATGTTGGAAACTGCATATTTCACCAGTCCGCGGGTAGACCATTTTGACTCTCCGTCCACCCGTTCTGCCACATCATACTCAACCGTTGCTTTATGGTAACCCACCCAGTAGGAAATGGCTCTGAAAAATCCCCGTTCGGGCATTTTATTAAGCACATCCACCACCTTTCTGTCCAAAAGCTTGAAGTCGGACGAATTTGCCATATCAAAGCCTGCCATGCGGCTGATTGCCGAATAGAAAAGCTTTGCACCCAGCTTGTGTGCTTTCTTTTCCTGCCCGCGTGTTGTTTTGATGCCTTCCACTATTTCATAGCCCTGCTCCCAAAGACGGTACATTTCGACTATTTTTTCGGGCGGATGCTGAAGATCGCAGTCAATGACCACGGCACAATCGCCGTTTGCGGCGGCAAGACCTGCAGAGATGGCAGATTCTTTGCCGAAATTTCTGGAAAAATGCAGACCTGAAACGTTGTCCTTTTCTTCCGAAAGTGCTTTGATAATCCGAAAAGTCTGATCCTGCGAGCCGTCATCCACAAAGATAATTTCGCTGTCAATTCTGTTTTCCGAGAGCAACGCATGTATCGTGTCATATGCACGTCTGATACACTTTTCTTCGTTATAAGCAGGAATAATTACCGATAACATAAAACACCCCCTACTGTTTGTCAAACAATGCTTCTAATTGTGTAACCGGCATGGGACGGTAGAAATAATAGCCCTGCAGTATGTCGCACCCTGCCTTTACAACTGTTTTTTTGTGTTCTTCTGTTTCTATACCTTCACAAAGGGTCTTAAACCCTAAGTCATGTGCCGTTCTGATGATATTTTTCAGAATTACAAATCCCGCCTCTGTGGTCGCATTTTGTGTAATTGCCTTATCGATTTTCACAATGCTGATATCAAAATCAGTTAAATCGCCAAAGCTGGTGTAGCCCTTGCCGAAGTCGTCTAAGAGTATCAGGATACCCTTTTCCTTCAGACGTGCCAGATTCTGTATCATTATCATCTTTTCCGCTTCGTTCAGGTTTTTATCTTCTAAAATTTCAACCGCAATGCAGGAATAATCAATCCCGTATTTTCCTACTACATTTATAATGTTATCCGCAAGATTCGGGTCACAAAGAGTGTAGCGCGAGAAATTGATTGTGTAGACATACCGGGTGCGGGTTTCCTTATCGCTTGCAATCCATTTGCAGTTTTTTTCAAAGATATAGTAGTCAAACTTTTCATTCAGTCCCACATTATTCACTGCCGAAAGGAAATGATAAGGGGTCAGCACCCCTTCGGTTGCAGAATTTAAGCGCGACAGCACCTCTGCACCTATAATTTTATCCGTTTTGGCATCCAGCATCGGTTGATACTCCAGAAAAAATTTGTTATTTTCGATTTCATTCTGTATATTGTTTTCAATTTTTATTTTCCGTTCAAAAGCTTTGCCGTTTGAGCTGTCCCACTGACAATACAGAACTTTTTTATCCGCCGCCATGCTGCAGGCCTGTTTCGCTCTTGCCAGTGCTGTTTTAAAGGATACATCCGTTGCAGCCGTCTGATGATAGCCGAAATGTACATGCACCACATTCACCGCACCGTGGCTGATAAACACTTCGTTGATTTCACGGAAGCACTTTTTGATGTGATTTTCCAGAACCGAAGCTTCGAGAGTATTAAATGCAACAAAATTTTCGTTGCCGTAAAGAGCCATCTCACCGTCTGCCTGCAAACACAAATGGCTGAACAAAATCTTCTTAAGTTGCGCATACATTCTGTTCACCTTCGACTCCGAATGCAGTCTTTGCATGCTGTCTAAGGATAGCGAAATATATACGAGAGAACGGTTTTTCCGCATTGCTCCTGATTTTTCAAAATCATTTTCGATTTTACTTATACCGCAAAAGCTTTTCTCGGCTGTTCCTTTGGCTGTTTTTACCGATTTAACCGTAAAATACAGCCCGATAATGCCCATTACAAGAAAAACAATTGCAAGCATGGTTATAATCACATAAGGGTATTCAAATATCTGCGATTCAAAAAAATTCATTTTGTAGGCACCTGCTATCTCTCTTCAAAAATTGGGAACTCTTTTGTTCCTGCCGTCTGTTTAAGACCTGTCTCGTTTGCTTTTTGCATACACTTTTCAATATCCTGCCTTGCCGTTTGTTTTCTTCTGTACACTTCTTGAATCAGAAATACAGGGTTAAAGGAAAGCATGGCTTTTATCACATCCGCCTTTGGCACACCGCACCGCTTGTATTCTGCAAGAATTTCAAGCAACGCGTAGTTTATATCCCTTTTGGCAAGGCTTTTTTTTGTTTTGGCTCTCAGCCATTTTGCATATTCTGAAAATTTTGTGATATCGGCATTTTCCTTAAAATAGATTCCGCTGATATAAAAAGCTTGCATCTGCCCGTCCATACCCTCTGCCATTGCTTCGTAATAGCTTTGCTCCACTTTAAGCACTTCGGTGTGCTGTCGCTCTTGGGTGGTGCTGGTGATTTGCTTATCATGAAGCCGATAAATCAGAAGGCATTCGGGCAAAATCTCCATTTTCTGCTTTTCCATTGCCATTCTTGTCCAAAGTTCCAAGTCCTCGGTACAGGTAAGTGTAGTATCATACGGAAGCTTTTTCATGACCTCTGTTTTTGCAAACACGCCCGGGTGCAGAATGGGGTTTGCCACCAAAAGCATGGCACGAATTGCCTCGTTGTCACACCGACCGCCTGCTCCGCCCGACATATATACGCCGTTTTTTAAGGTCATAAATCGGCAGGACGACAACGCGATATCGCTGTGTGCCTCCATAAATGCATATTGCTTTGCAAGTCTGTCGGTCAAACAGATGTCATCTGCATCCATGCGCGCGATGTACTTGCCCTTTGCAAGCGATATGGCTTTGTTTAAGGATGCGGGAAGTCTTAAATTCACTTCATTGGTATGCACCCTGATTCTTTCGTCTTTTTGCGAAAAATCCTGAAGGATTTGGGCGGTAGAATCTGCAGAGCAATCATTAATCACAATCAGCTCCCAGTTTTTAAAGGTCTGCTGTATAACACTTTCAATCGCTTCTTTCAGATACGCTTCGCCGTTATACACGCTCATGATGACCGATACAGCCGGATTCATAGACTTTTCACCCTTTCCTTAAGATTTTTTTGATGTTTTTACATGCATTTAAGAAATAAAACGCAATTTTGTAAAGGTTTTTCTGCATCAGAAATACAGAAATTTTGCTTTTAACAGATATGTTTTCAAACTCTGCCTGCGGAATCAGTTTGGCATGCATCGAATTTTTGACACTTTCACGGATGGCTCTGATGCTTTTAAAATGATTCCCTTCTGCTGCCGATGCCAATATTGTAAAACACATGAAGCAGGAATACCTGCTTTTTTGTTTTTCAAAATCAGAAAGCTTTACCGCATCGCTTTTTTCAATTTCGCGGATTACGTTTTCCACAAGTGCAATTTGCTTTGTATTGAATTCTTTGGACAAGGAATCCTCCCGCACCGTGTAAAGATACGCGGTCTTTTTGCTGATATACACACGCTCTGCGTGCAGATAGCAGGGCACGGTACAGCACAAATCCTCCCCTAAAGATATTTTTTCGTTTACCGCAAGCTGATGGGGTGTGAGCAAGGTTCGTTTTACCGCTTTGCCCGACAGATAATAGGAAACATGATTCATATCCTTGTCCATCAAAAGACGCGGATAAATGTATTGTTTGATTTTATCTTTTGTGTATAAGCCTTCATCCAGACCATCGTCCGTAAGGTTTACCGTCTGTCCGTTTTTTACCCAGCGGTAGGCAAAGGATACCATGTCACAGTCTGTGTCACAGATGATTTTTTTGGCACACTCTAATGTATCCGCTTCTATCAGGTCGTCTGAATCCAAGTTGAACACATATTCCCCCGAAGCGACCTGTATGCCTGCCCTTCTGGCACTTGCAAGACCGCCGTTGGACTTGTGAATCACCTTCACGCGTGCATCTTTCGCTTTATAGCTGTCACAGATTGCAGGACAGCTGTCAGGAGAGCCGTCGTCCACTAAAATCAGCTCAAAATCAGAAAAGGTCTGATTCAAAACACTCTCAATGGCACTTTGTAAATATTTTTCAACCTTATAGACGGGTACAATTACCGAAAAAAACATAAATTTTCTCCTATTTGCTTCTTAAGCCGACCAGAATTTTCAGCAAAAGAAACATTCTGTATTTCATGCCGTATGCAAACACGCGCTGTTTAAGCGGAAGTGTGCCTAAGGGGTAAGTTTTAAGGGTGCTTACCGTTTGCGGATGGGTGCAAACTGCTTTTAATCGTTTCTTTAAGTCGGAAAACTTTATTTTGTTTTCTGCCGCATACAGAATTTCCTGCGCACAAATGACTCTGCACATTGCCTGCCAGAATCTGTTTATGTAAATCCGATATTCCTCGGGCTTGATGTCTTTTTCAAATCGCCTTTCGACCTCTTTTATAAATACAAGGCTTTTTTCAAAGCGGTCTTTTTTATAGGCTTTGGAAATGGAGGAGGCGTTTCTGCAGTAGTGATAAAATGCTTTGCGGATACCGGTGGCTTTTCGGATGCAGGCGATGTAATCCACCATGAAAAGTGCATCCTCTGACAGCATTTCCCGCTCGGATTGAAAGGACAGATTATTTTGCTCGATAATCGCTCTGCGGAACAGATTTTTCCAGATGCTCATGCCGTATTTGCTGTCATCTGCATCCTCAGGCGTTGCCCCCACAATACCCATGCGGAGTTTTTTTAAGCTTTCTTCGGTATCAAAATGTGTATCTTCTTCAAAGTAGGTTTTCCGTTCGCATTCGCCCTTTTCGCTGAACATATTGCCGTCTACGAACAGCACGCCGGACATCACCAAATCAGAGCTGTACTGCTCCGCTTTGTCGCAAAGGGTCTGAAACATTTCGGGTGCCACAAAATCGTCCGAATCCAAAAAACCGATATACTCACCCGTTGCCATCTTCAGCGCTGTATTTCTGGCATACCCTGCACCTTCGTTTTCCTTATGTATCACCTTTATACGCGCATCCCTTTCCGCTTTTTCTTTACAGATTGCAAGGGAATTGTCGGTGGATGCATCGTCCACTAAGATAATCTCTATCTCCTGAAGCGTCTGCTTCTGCAGGGAGCTTATACATCTTTCAAGATATTTTTCTGCATTATAAACGGGAACAATAATGCTTACCTTGGGCTGTGGCAATTTTTTCACCTCTTGGCTAATTTTTCGTATTCTTTTACTAAAATATCTGCGTAATCTTCTACACTTAAGATATTGTCTTTTTCCTGCCTGCAGTTTTCTTTTAATGCAGTATAGTACTCCTCGTTTTCGAGGGTTTCTTTGATTTTTAAAGCAATGCCTTCGGGCGTAGGCTCGGTTACAAGCGTACCTGTTACCCCGTCTTTTACAAGCTCTGCCATTCCGCCGCTGTTCATGGTTATCACCGGAACGCCCATGCAATGTGCCTCTAAAATAGAGAGCGGACAGTTTTCATAGCACACCGAGGGCAAAAGTAAGATTTTGGCGTTACCCATCAGTGTCTTTAAGCTTTCCCCGGTCAGAAAGCCTGCAAGAAAGATGTTCGAAATTCCGTTTAACAAATCCGCATCCGGTCCGCTTCCTGCCACCACAAACCGGTATTCGGGAAGAAGCTTTGCCGTGCCTGCAATATTTTCAATCCCCTTTTCTTTGGACAGTCTGCCGACATACACAATGTAGTTGTCTGTTTTTTGATTCTCCGAAGAAAATTTTTCTTTGTTGATAAAATTATGTATGGTTTTGGTTTTGCCTTTATAATAGGCTTTTGCGGACAAAAGCTTGTTTTCTAAAAAATGGCTGGGACAAACAAACAAATCCACCTTTTTATAGGTTTTCAAGAATGCATAAAGCTTTGCTTCGATAACCCCTAAGATGCTTTTGATTTTAGAGCCGTGAATGCATTTGTTTTTTATGCAGTTGAAATGTGAACCATTTACACATTTTTCGCAAGAGATGTTTTTATCGAAGTTATAAAGCAGGTGGTTGGGACAAATCATCTGATAGTCATGCACCGTCTGCACCAGCGGAATGCCTTTCTTTTTTACCCCGTAAATGATAGAGGGAGTAAGCTGAAAGTTTATGTTGTTCATATGCACGATGTCAGGCTTAAAATCCTCAATCACCTGCATAATTTTTTTCTTTGCTTCAAAGGAATAAATAATTTTAAAGGGATACAAAAATCTGGCTAAGCCTTTCCCGTGAAAGTCCATGTTCTGTGTGTATAAGCCTTTTTTGTTGCCTACTGTATTCTGCGTATCGAGCATGCCGAAAAACTGCACCTCATGCCCCATTTTTTCAAGATGCTCTGCTAAGTACAGCATATAGCTTTCACTGCCCCCGCGAGGATAGAGAAACTTATTGACCATTAAAATTTTCATAACCGTGCTTCACTTTCTTTTTTGATTCTCTTTGGAAATATACCCGAACATTTTCTTTTCCCGCCGACGCACATTTTCCTCAAAGGAGTGCCCCATCATCAGTATAGCAAGAACGCCCGTAAGCAACGGATAGTTCATGGTATTGTCGGTGGTGGATACAATGATTAAGTAAAGGATGAGGATAAACGAAATAATGGCATTCTCCACATTTCCTTTTCTTCCGAAATACCATATTCGTACCAGCGTCATGGACAGGAGCCATATAATATAACCCCAAAAGCCAAGATCGATAAAGTGCTGCAGAAAGTCGTTGTGCACCGATGCAACCCCGACGGACATAAAGGTGTTTAACTGATAGGTTAAAAAGCCGATACCGTTTCCTAAAAAGCCCGGGGAGAATTCATAAAATTTATCCACCGCATTATAAATTTCCACACGTCCGCTGGTGTTAATGCCTGCTTTTTCCAGCAGTTCAAAGGCATCCATTTTAATCAGCGCGATGTATGCAATCAGCAAACCGATGACAACAATTGTAAAAAACGTAACCAGTCCGCTTGCGGTTTTGAGGTTGTAGCGGGCAATGAATTTTAAAAGATAGCCAAACAAAAGTGCAATGGCGATAGCGATAATGGCAATACGCTTAAATGCCGATAAAAAGCAGAAAAGGCTTAAGGAAAGCAGGATAAAGTAAAGTATGTTTTTTTGGGGCTTGTACAGCATATAAATCAGGTACGCCCCAAGACAAAAGGCAAGCTCGTGAATTTCCGCCTGCACGATAATATCGCCCGTTACCCCTGCAAAGGTGGTAACAAGGGTTATAAATTCGCTGAAATAGCTCGCAAGCCCGTTTTTTGCAATAACGGTTAAGATCATTAAGATGTTGGCAATCAGAATTGCAACCAGGTTCATCCAGATGCCTTTTTTGCCGAAAATATAAAGCAGAGCGCCTGCCCCCAATGCCATGGAAAGCATGTTTGCATATATAAAAGAGCTGGAAAGACCTCTGGAAATGACACCCACATCCACTTTTTCGGTAAACCATATAAAAAGGGAAACCAAAGTGGTCACCAGAAGCGGAATGCTGTAAATGACCGCATCTGAAACCGCGGTAAAGCCCCTTGCAATATTGGGCTTGTATAAAAACAGCAAAGTTGCCGAGCCGAACAGAACAAGGGAAAAGGCGTGGCGGTAAGTGATATGAAGACCCACGTCGATGTATTCGTTTAAAAAATAATACATCAGAATGGCTACCACCATAAAATAAAATTCTTTTGCGCGTTCAAGAATTTTATTTTCCACGCTCTGTCCCTCCTTTTTATAGATTTTCTCTTACATCCGAAGTATAGTTCTTTTTATTCGAGATGGCTTCCGAAAGCAGTTTTCTTGCCGTCTTGTTTTCCTTAAAGGTTTCGGCAATACCGATTTTGTACTCGATTACAACGTTTCTGTGTTCTTCTCTTTCGTCCAGTCTTAAGCGGAAGAGGCGCATGATATCTTCAACCGTGATGTAATCCGATTCCTCGGTCAGCATCACAAAGCTTCCGTTGCCGTTATAAATGTACTCGGTTTTGGATTTGCCGAAAGTTTCTTTGATGTAGCTTGTGAACATTTTGATGATTTCATCACCCACATCCCTTGAGTATTCGCTGTTGATATGCGCCAGATTGGCTATATCCAGCATACAGTATACCACACCGTCATCGAGAAGCTTTTTGTCCTTGGATTTTAAGTATTTATCAAAGTATGCCCTGTTGTAAAAGCCGGTGAGATGGTCTGTGTAGAAAATGTAGTTGATGATATCGCCTGCTCTGCCCAGCACGATTGCACCGCCACAGCAGAGAATCATCAGGAAGAAGAACGCAATGGCAGTATACAGCATTACATTTACGCTTTCCCGTACAGATGCCGAGGACAGTACCGAAATGTAGCTTGCGCCTAAGTATTTGTTATATTCGTCATTGGTTTTCATGGTGGTGTCATAAAGTGCAGTCAAGTCCTTTAAAAGGGTATCAATCTGACTTTCCACCTCGGCTCTTACCTTTGCATACTGCGCATTACCAAGCTCCGAGCAGGTCATGGAAGACCCTTCGCAGGCACCGCCGCAAGCACCGGTACAGCTTGTAAAGGTATTTAAAATATAGGTGCAGTATGCCGAATCAATCACCGCATGCTCTATACTTTCATTATGGTCTCTCCAGCTGTAAACCAGTTCGTCATAAGTAACGGTCTGGTCACCCACATACTCTTCAAGGTTTCGCTCATGCAGATTGTCTAAAATGTATTCGTAGGTAATGTTTGTATTGCCCGAATCCCGCATTTTGGTGACATACGCATCAATAACCGTAACAACATCTTCCACAAGGCTTGCATTTTTTTCGTTGGAAATGTTATTGTTGTCTATTCTTGTGGTGTAGTCCGAAACCAGAACCGATTTGTTTTTGGTAATCTGATATTTGTAAATGGTAGAGAACAGCGAGGAAACCTTTACCTGTCTTAAATAATTAAAATCCTCTGCCAGCTCGGAAAAGGACACACCTGTTTCGGTGGCTCTGTAGTAATTGTTCTGTTCCATGCGCTGATACAAGGTAGAAAGGGTATTATCGATGCTTGTATCAATCAGCTCCATCATTTCGATGTAGTCGTAATCGTTTTTGTTGATGTTTTCAATGGTGTTGTTTGCATGGGCAACATTTACATATTTCTGGCTGAACTGTTCAAAATACACGTCCAGGATTTCGTCTAAGACGGTTCTTGCAAAATCGGGACCTTCTCCGCTGGTTGCCGCAAAGGAAACGATAAAGGTGCTGGGTTCGTAGATGTATTCCTCGCCCTCTTCAAGCTTTGCGTCCTTTTGTGCAACCTTATCCGCATCTTCGATGGGGGTAATATCAATTCTGGAAATTAAGCTGTCCACCGAGTAAATGCCTGTAAGTCCCATTTTATCCACAACCTTGGACATAACGGCGGAGGATTTGATTTCGTTTACATCCAGTTTTTCTCCCGTGGGGGCTAAGCCCTGCTCTGCCTGTGCATCGTTATAATGAATAACCTCCGATGCGATATAGGTATTGGAAGTGGAAAGCTTAAAATATATCGCATAGGTTGCCAGAAGGCAAAAAATGACAATGAAAGGCAAAAGCTTTTTTAAATATCTTAATATTTGAAAATTTTTCATGTTTTTGCCCTCCTTTACGCCTTTTTAGGAAATTTTTTGGAAATCATATACAGCACAAGTGTTATATATGCAAATGCCGCAAACACTACAAGCGACTTTAATTCGCTCATAAGCGAAACACCATAGATGCTGACTGCAATACACTGGTTCATTTTATGTCTGGAATATTCTCTGCCCGCTGTAATGGCTTCTGTCTCAAAATCTTTTACACTTTCGTAAACAGACTCTATCAGCGCATCTACCTCAGAAAAATTCTGTGCTTGCGGACTGTTTTCGGAAATTTTTCCCATTATCAGATTGTTGTCCATGATTTCTTTTTCATTGGCAGCAACCTGATTGCTGAATTCAGTCGCCATAACAGACAGCTCGTCCACACCGACTTTGGTTCTGCCCATGTAATATTTCCCCTCCTGGTCCCAGGTGGGCACTAGTACTACGCGGGTCATTTCCTCGCTGTACATGGCGATTGCATCGTTACAAAGTCTGTAGGACGCCTCGTTTTTCTGACGGTCAAAATCCACATTGATATTGCGGTATGTCAGTCTGTCAATATATCCTGCCTTATCCCGCGCAATTCCGTTTTGCAGAATCAGGGATTTTAAATTCTGATTGATTTGCGTTTCTTTAAACTGATGCACTTTACCTGCAATAGAGTTAAAGGTGCTGCCGCTTTCGGTCACAAAGCTGGGATTTTTCTCTGCCATGCCATAAAGGTAATCTAAAATTGCCTGGGCTTCCATGCCGAGATAAGAAACAATGTCCATATATTCCATCTTTGAAAAATCGGGTTTTTCGGGATCTAATTTAAAATTATCGGTATATTTTTCGATATAGTATTCCTTATAAGCCGAGGTGATGAGCTTAATCACATTTTCAGAGTCCAGATGGTCTGTGTCCTTGGAAGCATGGTATTCTACCGCAAACTCGGTGGAGATGTGGTACTGGGTTTCGTCTCCGACACCCCCCTGCACGCAAGGATAAACCACCAGGCAGTTTTTAAGCTGTTTGACCGTAACATCCTCCAGCGCACCTTTTTGTATGGCTCTTTCCACCACCTCGTCGCTGATGATTTCTGCCATATTGTATCTGGTTCCGTTGGAATTGAGTGCCTGGGATGCTTCGGAATAGTTCAGCGATACAATGGCATGCACAGATTTTTTAAGCTCGAAATGATTGAAAAATCCGTACACCATGGTGGACACAAAGCACACCAGAATCATCCATGCACTTAAATATTCTGCGGTTTTAAAAATCTGTGTCCGTTCTGTGCGATTTACATTTTTCAAACGCAACAGTATGGTTACTGCAGATACTGCAAACAACACGAAAAACACAAGAATGATTAATTTTTGAAGTAAATCCGTTAACATATTCTGCCACCCTCCCAACATTAAAATTTGTTGATATCAATAATAACCAGCTCCGGCTGATTGTTGATGCGAAGCACATTGGAATTTTCCAAGCCCGCGCTTACAATCATGGGCTTGCCTGCGGCATCGTATCTGCCATAAACAAAGCATCCGCTCCGTTCGGGGAACAAGCCTCCCTCCTTGGTGTATAAAGGCCCGAGCACGGGAACGCGTACCACACCGCCGTGGGTATGTCCGCAAACCATTAAATCGCCCCAGAAATCCGGTGTAAACTCTTCAAATATAAATGGCTCGTGTACCGCTGTGATTTTCAGATGGTCGGGATTTTCTTCCAGGTAGCTTAAAAATGCTTTTTCCGAGTAAGACCAGAAGCAGGACGGATTGGAGGTTAAAACCCCGTATATGTCGACATCCATGGTTTTGACTCTGATGGTATCCATTTCGTTTTTCAAAACGTTTATACCTGCCTCTTCAAGCTTTTTCTCAAAGGAATCGTCAAGCTTTAAAAGTGCTGTTTCGTCGCGGTTTTCTTTGTTAAAGCCAAACTTTTTGTCCAGAGCTTTTTCATTCAGCGGGAAGTCGAAGATGCCTTCTACCTCGTTGTTGCCATACACATAATAGGTCGGTGCAAGCTTTGCCAGCTCTTTGCATAAGGCAACCGCTTCGTCCGCATCTTCTTTTACGGAATCCACCATGTCCCCTGTGCAGATAATCAGATCGGGTTTGAGTTCTTTTACGCGCGCTGACAGTCTTTTGTTGTTTTTGCCGTAAGAAGCACCGTGCAAATCGGAAAGCTGTACAACCCTTACACAGCTGTCCACCTTGATACTGCTTGTGCTGTAAAAGGTTTCCCTGAAATTTCTGTTACCGATATAGTTGCAAAGCACCAGAATAACCAGCGTTGCAATACACACAAAAACCATACCGATTGCAAAGAATTTAAATGCCTTAATATTCTTTTTAGTTTTTGGGCTGAGGGTATTGTACGCGGTCTGCTTCGCAATTTTTACGGATTTCCCCACGCCGATAACCGAATCAATACACACCTGCAGAGTTTTCCAGCATTCCTTTTTGAACCGTTTAACATCCTCTGCACCATGGTAGGTCACCAGGACCTGCTTTTCATCCACATCTTCAATGACAAAGGTATCTGCCCACTTTTCATAAAGGGCATCGGGTGCGATCTCTTTAAAAAGCTCTTTTACTCTTTCCTGATATTTTTCTGTTTTTTCCATAGTTTTCACTTTCCTTATCCAAAAAAGCCTATACTTTTATTTCTGATAAAGCCTGCAGGTTGCTTTTACAACCTCCTGCCAGCTGTATTTGTTTAAAACAAATGTATCTGCACCATTCTTTAGCAGCTCTTTCTGCCTGCTGTCGGTACATAAAAGCTTTAATTTATCCGCCAAATCCGCCACATCGCTTTTTTTAAAGTACATGGCTTTATCCTCTGCAACCGCTGTGTTTTCGGGAATATCCGAGCACAAAAGGGCATTGCCGTAAGAAAGTGCCTCCAAAAGGCAAAGGGACATACCTTCTAAGTCTGAGGGCAATACGTTTAAGTAGGCATTGGAATAAATTTCATTTAACGTATCCCCCGACACAAAGCCCGTAAAGATAATATTCGGATTCCCTTTTGCCTTTTCCTTAAGCATACGCACATACGCATCGGTATCGCTGGTATCCCCTGCAATCAAAAGCTTTTTGTCCGTTTCAAGGCTCTTATACGCATCAATAAGATAATGAATCCCCTTTTCCGCGGTCAGTCTTGAAACGATTGCTATGTATTCGTCTTTTTTCAAGCCGTATTTTTCGGTGATGATTTCAGCTTCTTTTTTTTCAGGACGGCTGATGCCGTTATGAATGATGGTGGTTTCCCGCCCGTAGGTTTCCTTAAAATAATCCTGCGCCGCCTGACTTAAAACAATGACCTCATCTGCATATTTTGCCAGAATTTTTTCGCCGAATTTAATATATTTGGAGGCAAAGCCCTTGCCCCATTTTTCTCTCTGCCAATCCAGCCCATGCACGGTGGCAACGCATTTTTTCCCGAAAAGCTTTGGAATCCAGAGCGCCGCACAGGGACCTTCTGCGTGGAAATGTATTACATCGTAATTGCTAAAGGAAGCCGAAATTGCCGCCGTAAAGGATGCAATCATTGCGGCAAAGCCCCTGACGTTTAGTGTCCATGCATTTTTCAGCTTTACGCCCTTATACATTTTGTTTTTTACCGTTCCCACATATTCGTTTTCCACTTTATCCGAGGAGCGGTTATAGCAGGTAACCTCATGCCCCATTTCCACAAGCATGGGACAAAGGGTGGTCAGCACATTTTCGATGCCGCCACGTCTTGAGGGAACAACCTTATGCCCAATCATAGCAATTTTCATATTTTTCACTCCAACTTACCGCCCGGTCGCCGTAAGCATGACAAGCGGTGTTTTCAGCATAATTTTCAAATCATTAAGATATGTTCTGGTTTGTATGTATTCGATATCCATTTCCACCCACTGTTCAAAGGGGATGTCGTTTCTGTTTTTGGAAATCTGCCAGGTGCAGGTAAGTCCCGGGGTAACCAGCAGACGAAGACGCTGGTAATCGGTATAATACTTTACCTCTCTCGGCAGCGGCGGACGCGGACCTACCAGGGTCATGTCGCCCTTTAAAACGTTAAAGAACTGCATCAGCTCGTCTAAAGAAAGCTTTCTTAAATACTTGCCGACTCTTGTGATGCGGGGGTCTTCCTTTATTTTGAATACAGGTCCGTCCATTTCGTTCTGCTTTGCCAGCTCGTCAATCATTTTATCGGCATTGGCACGCATGGTTCTGAATTTGTACATATAAAATTCTTGGCCGTGCCGTCCGACTCTGATTTGCTTGTAAAACGGCCCTGCGCTGGGATCGTCAATGACAATCACAATGGCAATGACAATCATCAGCGGTAAGAAAAACAGTAAAATTAAGGTTGCGAAGAAAATATCAAAAAGTCTCTTCTGCGCCCAAAAGGTGGAATAGGATTTTTCGATAATCGCTTCTAACTTTTCTCTTGTTTTTGCATCAACTTTGTCCTGATCAATGTACGGCATTTGGTTCAAACACTTCTTTCTGCTATTTTTTTGACAGAATCAAATTCTGTTTTTCTGTTCTCCGAAAAATAAAATTTCGGGAATACAATATTTTCGATTTCTTTTTCTTGCTCTATAAATCCGGGATGGAACAGCACTTCAATATCCGCTCCTGTTTTTCGGGCAAGCTTTTCATATGCGGGCAAAATTTTCAGAACTCTTTTTTCGTCCATTTTCCCCGAAAACAAAATACCCATAAAATATGCTTTTTTTATATGTTTTGCTTTCCTTTTATTGCAGAGCCAAAGAAATTTTAAAAGCCATTGCTTGATAAGATTGACCGGACTGTATGTAAAATACAGTGACGGAGCTTTCAGATACGGCAAAATCGGCTCTGCAGGAATCCGCATATACTCTATATTCATTTTTTCGTCCTTTAACACCTGTAGCAAGGCATTAAAGACGGGTGGCAGCATGTGGGTATGCTGATGGCTGTCGATACAAAAGTCCACACCCTCAGGCAATGCCCTTCTCCAGCACAAAACCTGCAACTTGATTTCCTTATACAGCTGTGCCTCCAGTTTTTTCGGTTGAAACAGCCACAGCTTAAAAAGTCCAAAAAAGGTATGCTTAAAATTTCCGTTTTTGTCTGCAAGCAGGTCAATTTCCTCCGCCTTAGACAGGCATTTACCCTCCACCAGATTCAAATGCAAAGAAATTCTGGTATCCGGGTTGAATTTTCGCAAATCCACCGCATCAAAATTCGGAAAAACGCTTACTTTGTTCAGCGTACCGCCGTCTATGCATTGCTGAATGTGAAGATTAACGCTGTCGCAAAGTCCGTAATCGTCTGCACAAAAATAAATCACTTGCTTTCACCTTCTGTACCAAGCTTAAGCACGACTATGCCGTCCACAACCGCCACGCAGTTTTTGCCCGGCCAGCTTTGCATGGACTTTACCGTTTCGTTTTGCATAAGCATTATCTTTTCTTTGCCGCTTACAAACGCGTAATCTTTTCCGCAGTAGTCATTTAAAGCACTGCAAACCACACTTTGCCCAACCGTTTCATCATCGGCGCGCAGGATATAGCCGTCTGTGATGCCCGTGATATCGGGCGTAAGATTTACGCTGTAGTCCTCGCTGTCTGTTAATGCCCCGATCACTAAAATTTTATCGCAGGTATCTGTATCGGGGGTCTGTTCGATGCGGTCTGCGATGCGCATCAAAATCCCGTAAGACTTTTCATA
Organism: Clostridia bacterium; assembly: GCA_017410375.1. NCBI lineage: Bacteria > Bacillati > Bacillota > Clostridia > Clostridia bacterium. Next base: position 65,660 of record JAFQQW010000002.1, read on the forward strand.
GGCAATCTGTGCCTTATGGTAGCTGACATTGGCAATCACAATCTGATTGGATATCAAAAGGCAGGCTGTAACAAGCACAATCCAGCGTTTTGCTGCGGTGCGTTTTTCGTTTTTTTCGGCTCCTCTTTCATAAATAAGGAGGAAGCAAAGGTAAAACACCACATAGCTCATGCGCATTAAGTTATGGTAATCCACCGCAGGGTTGACAAACGCCAGCGCCCCCGCCCCAAGCAAAAGCATCGCACACAACAGGATGACCATCAAGGTATTGGTGGGGCTTTTATAAATTTTATTTTGCACCATGCTGTTTATGTAAAAAGCAAGGCAGAAAATCAAAACAACGGCATTTAAAGTCACATAGACGTTCAAGCCTTTTGACAAATCAAAGAAACAGTCCAAAAATGTTTGCTGTGCCACATAAAGAGAAGCTAAAATGTTCATATCCGCAAGCGATGCGGACGAGCTTACGCCCTGGTATTCCAATAATTCCATCGAGAAAGCCGAAAGCAGGATTTTCAGCATGAAGCTGTAAAGCAGGGCGCCCAGAATGCCCGAGAATAAAATGGCAAAGGCTTTTTTCAAAACCGTCCCGAACGGCATTCTGTGAAAGAGAATCTGATGAATCAGCCAAAGCAGAGTCAGAACCACCGTAACGGTAATGTACGCCTGATAAATACCGGTTGCCAAAGCAATCAGCACCGCAGAAATCAGATAATTCGGTTTTTCCTTTGTTAACAAAACCCCTGCAAGGGCAGAAAGGAAGAACGCGATGCTGTACCCATCTGCTACATAATTATACATCATAATCGAGGTCACGGTCGGAAACGATACCACCACCGCCCCGATTAATCCGGCAGTTATTTTTCTTTCCACCCGAAACATTCTGCAAATGCAAACCGCACCAAGGGCATGGAACAAAATGGCAAGAAGCCCATTTAAAAAGGGCAGGTCGTAAAAAGAGCTGAAGGAACATACCACAGGCAAAAACCATCTGCCGAGGGCAATCATATTCTGGGCATCGTAGCGGAACACCAAAGAGTCCCAGTTGGGAAGCCAGTTGGTGATTTTATAAAAATGCGCTGTCAAGCCCACCGCCAATGCCACAAAAAAACAAGCCTTCCATGCGGGTAAAATATATGTATTCAGTTTTTTCAATGCTTTTTCAGGCATATTTACCACTCCAGCCATTTAAATTTATGTAAAAATTTCCCATAAAGCTTGTTATAAAGCTTTACACCAATCAGTCGTTTGAGGAACACCGTTCTTTTTGCGGTTTTGGATGTCCAGGACGCACAAAAATGATGAATGGAATATGTATTTTTCGTAATTTTCTTCTTTCCTGTATAATATTTCACGGGACAAAGATACTCCTCGGGAAGCAAGTGCAACTTCATAAACACCTGATCCTTTTTTTGGGTGTCCAAGCCCATCTTAATCATGGTTTTGGTATTTCGGTCGGGACAGGGCGTTAAATCCAATTGCCCATCGGGAAGCACAAAGGAAATGTCGTCATAATCCGAAAGCAACGCACCCACAAGCGCATTGCCCTTTTCGCAGGCAAAGCCTAAACCTGTTGAAATCAGACCGCTGTCATCAAAGCCCATGTAGCCACCGTTTTCAATCAGGCTGTCAATGGGTTTAATCAGTTCTACATCTGTATCAAAGTAAATCCCGCCCTCGTCATACAAGACCTTAAGCCGTACATAATCGCTGACAAATGCCCATTTTTTTGCTTCATAGGCTTCCCTTGCATAGCGGTTTTGTGCGATATCAAAGTTGTCTTCGGTATGGCAGACAATTTTATAATCGGGACAGTATTTTTCCCAGCTTTTTATGCATTTTTCTGCCAGTGGCGGTAGTTTACCCCTGCCAAACCAGCAATAGTGAATCACTTTTGGAATGTGCATTACTTTTCCTTCCCCCTGCAAAGCTCAAAAACCGTTTGAAAGGCTTTTCTGTTAAATACAAAATTTACGGCGAGGTATAAAAGCACAATCCAGATTGCATGGATGACGCCGTAAAGCAACAGCTTAAAAAACGAAATATTGCTAAAGGTATCCACAAAGAAGATGACCATAACCGTCGCAAAAACCGCACCGTTTACCAGCAGGATTTTGCAGGTGGACAGCAGACTTCTTTGTAAAACCTTTTTGTTTGCGTAATAAATGGTTACAATACCGCGATACAAAAGTGCCGCGATTGTACCTAAAATGGCACCGCAAATTCCCATGCACAAAATTGCGACCACCGAAAAGGTGATGTTGATCATCATTTCCCAGATTGCATGGGAACGGGTTTTCTTAAAATCGCCCGAATACTCGATAATCCCGTTCACGGGAAGCTTGCCGTTGGCAATTAAATTCATAATGACAAACAATAACAGCAACAGCGGATTGGTGTACTCGGCATCGTTGATACCGCCTGTGTAAATCTGAATGAGCGGTAACAAAAATACCGCCATTAAGGTATAAATGATGTAAGTTATCATGATATAAAAGGTTTCGTACGCCTCAAACAGCTTATCAAACCGACCGCGGTCTGTGTGAAACATCTGCCCGAGGGCAAAGGTAAAGGACGAAACCAGGCTTGTAATAAATGTCTGCACCTGCGAAAAAAAGATGTTATAAATGGCATACACGCTGACTGCCTTAAAATCACATAAAAAGGAAATCAGCAATACATCGGTATTATTAAACACCATACCCGAAATCTGATGCATCAGCACCGAATTTTTCTGAGAAATTGCCTCATAGTCGGGTGTTTCCTTTAAATCCAGCCACTTGTATCTGCGCTTGGCATAAAAATACAGGTATACAAGCTGAATCAGTGCAATGATACAATACACAAGCTGAATTAAAATCAGGCTGTCGGTTAAAAGCAGAACCAGAATTTTGCCCACATTAGAGGCAAGCTGAAGCACCGTTTCTGCGTTATTTAACACATACTTTCTGCCGTCAACCTCCATTAAAATTCTGTATTTTGCCTGCACAAAATAGCTGAACAGCGACGGAATCGCATTTAAGATGACAATGAAAAACAAGACATGACTGTTGATGGAGGTAGGCACAAAATAGGCGTACACCACCGCAATCACCAGCACAATTGCAGAGTAGATAAACCCTGTTTTGATATAATAGGCGTTGGTGGCAGACAGCACAGCACTTGCGCTCTTAAAATCCTTTTCGCCGATGCGTTTATAAAGCGCCTGCGTTGTGGCAAGCCCTACGCCCGCCTCTAAAAGGCACATATAGGTAAAAATCTGTTTGATGGTAGAAAGGACGCCGTTGACCTCCGAGCCGAAATTTTCAAGATACAGTCTCGGCAAAAGAAAGCTTAAGGTAATCAGCACCACCTGATACACCAAAGAAGACAGCAGATTATTTTTTATTCTTGAATCCTTTGCCGTTGCCAAGCCGTCACCCCCATCCTTTGCCAAAACATGTTATACGCGGTTGCAGATATATTCTGCGGTTGCGTTTTCCCTCGGAATGATTTTCCCCGGATTGCCCACCACAATGCTGTGGTCAGGCACATCAAAATTCACATAAGAAAGCGGTGCAATCAGTACATCCTTGCCGATTGTAACGTTTCCCACAATCACCGCATTGGTTCCAATCCAGCACTCGTCTGAAATGCGGGGTGCTCCTTTCCGCTTACCTCTGTTCTCCATACCAATGGTGACCCCTGTGCCGATGTTGACATTTTTGCCTAAAACCGCATCGGGATGAATAATCACCCTGCCCAGATGCCCGATATAAAAGCCCTCACCGATGCTTGTTCTTGCAGGAATCTGAATTTGTGTTTTGTGCGAAAGATGCAAAAGCTTAACCATGTAAAAAAGCTTTAAGGGCAGGAATTTACAGGCATTTGCTTTTCGGAATACCGAAAGATATTTAAGCTCTAAGGGACGGAACACCTTTTTTAAGAAAGGTTCTCCGCTTTCGCCGTAGTATCTGTATAAATCTTTTTTAAAAATGCTGTTCATCACTTTTCACACTCTTTGGATTCTAAAAATATTTTTCTGGTTATAAAGTTGTAGACGGGTACAATGACCATCGCCAGAAATTTTATAATCAAATAGTAAACCTGTGTAAACCGCACGCCAATCCATAAAATCAACTGATTCAAGCCAAGTCCGCCAATGCTTAAAGCCACAAATACCAAAAATTCCTTCAGCTTGCTTTGGTTTTTGCTTTTAAACACAAAGGTCATGCTTAAAATATAGTTTACGGTCACCGAAACACTAAAGGAGATTGCCGAGGCAAGCAACACATCTATGTGCAGGCATTCTTTTAAAACCACCAAAACACCCACATCGGTACATGCGGCAATCACACCCACAATTCCAAATTTTACAAGCTGTAAAAACACCACTTGATTCCTCCGTTATTCTCTGGCAAATACCCAGAGTGTATCATTGATGCCTTCGTTTTCCTCAGCTAAGTTGTATACACTTATAACAACTGTTTCACCGTTTGCTTTTTTGTATGTAATGGACGGTGTTTTATCCTCTGCAAGCTGTTGCTTGATGGCATCATAGTTTAAAAAGCTGGTAAGCGCTCTGTGGAAATCAGGATGCACCAGATCGTGAATGTACTTGTTGAGTAATTCCGAAAAGCTGTCCTCGTCCTCCTTGTAGCCAAGGTAAGCGGGCATTAAAATACGGTGTGCGTGGTCGGTATTGAGCGACACTCTGTAAATGCCGTTGTAATGATCCTTCAGTACAGAAATCATGGCATCAATTTCGCGGATACCGGTTCTTATCTGACTGAACTTTTTGTCTACATTTTCGGATACGCTGACCTCCTGTTTATTCTGATAGTACTTGGCTTTGGATTCGTACATACGAACCTCCGCTTCGCGTACCATTTCCTCACAGTTTGTGTTCTGCATTCTGTAAGATGTGCCGATTGCCACATGGTAGTCTTTGGGCTGCAGCTGGGCGATAAGACTTTCTATGCTCCGGTCTATCTCTTCCTGGCTTATTTTTTCAGTGAATACTAAAAATTCATCGCCACCCATACGGTAAATGTGCTGACCGTAGAACACTTCCTTCAGCGAGTTTGCTATATAAATCAGCATTGCATCGCCCGCGGCGTGTCCGTATTTGTTGTTGCGGATATGCAGTTCATTTACATCCACATAAACACAACCAAACATTTCTGTCTTTTTCTCATCGAAGCCCGGAACATCCTTTTTGTATGCCACACGGTTGAGTGCACCGGTCAGCGAGTCGGTGGTGGCTGCAAGCTCGGTTCTGCTGAGATGCTTTTTGTTGTATATTGCAATGGTAAAGCATACTGCAACATCTTCCAAAAGCTTTCGGATTTGCGCGCTCTTTTTCGGATTGATAACACCCAGAATACTTACATGGTTGTTTTTGTCGGCAATGATAGCAAAGGATACATCCTTTATATCGTGCTGAATCAGAAAATGATATAAATTCGGGTTTGTTTTCAAAAGATGACTGTTGGGGGTGATTTGCATAAACCCGATTGCAAGATTACCTGCGTTGCGGATGTGTGCTGCATACTTAAAGATTTCCCCCTGGAAATATTGTCTGTCCTCGCCCGTCAGAAGCTTTGCCTGCAAGGTGGGCTTGATATAGAAGAAATCTTCCCCGTCCGTATCGCTAAAAAATGCCGAACGGGAATTTGAAAATTCTTTGATTTGCTTTAACGCTTCGGTTACGTTTCCCTGTTGCTGATTGATGTCTAAAAGAAGCTTTCTGATGGCGGATGCCTCTGCATTCAGCTTCGTTCTTCTCTTTTCGCTTCTTAAAATCAATTCAAGATAAGCAACAATAATCAGAAGAATCAGTGCAAATACAATCACTAAATTCCGTGAAATTTTATGGGTTTCGGCAAACACCTGGGTTTCATACCGGGCAAGCATAATGCCCCAGCCGAAATCCTCGAGAGTGGAATAGTGTACATACAAATTCTCGCCCGTGATGATGGACTTAAATGAGGTGTAGCCCTTGTCCTGTGTTGCTAAATCTTCATAGGAATAGCCGTCGTTAAATTCTCTGTCTTCAAAATTCGACAGCTGACCCGGTGTTTTGTTTAAGGTGTCAATCACAAATTTGCCGGTTTCCTTGTCATACACGAAAAGCTGTGCATCCAGTTCTTTTGCCATTTTTGTGTATTTGTCGCCTATGATATCCAGCGGAATCACGCCATAAAGAATACCGACCGTTTCACCGCTTACCTGAATCGGCACCGCACTTCGGATCAGTTCATCGCCGCTTCCGGTAAGGTCGGGAATTCTTCCGCTTACATATTCTCCGCGTTTGGCTTCCTCTTCAAAAGAGATTTTACCGTCCAAATCAATCGTTCCCATCTTAGTCACAAATGTGTTATCGGGATTTAATATACCGATGTTGGAAAACAGACCAATCGGCTTGAAGGAAGCAAACATACGGTCATAGGGCTTACCGTCTGCATAAAGGTTAGCCGCAAAGTTTGCCATGGTTATCAGGTTTTCTCTGTCCGATTTTAACTGCAGAGTCAAGTCATCCTTAATCTGTTTGGTCTGGATGTGGAGCATTTCGTATGCATTCTCCTCCGCCATCTGATAAAAGGACGCAACCATAGTTAAAAACACCACAAGTATTAAAACTGCAGTGATGATGGTGTACAAAACGTTCGTATGTCTGCGTTTTTTTCTTTCGTAAGTCATTGCCATATATTTGCATCTTCTTTCATGTAATTATTATTTTTTACGAAAATGAGTATAGACTTTTCCATTTTAGGTATACTCTTTATTATTATAGCACAAGCTTACGCAAAATGCAAGGAAACAACCACTTTTTTTACAAAACAGGTTGCTTATTTTTACAAAAACGGTTTCAGAACAAGAACAAGCTCCCTCTGCGCAGAGGGAGCTTGCTGAACATAGCAAGATTTACAGAAAAATTTGACTCATGCCTTATATTTAAATTTACCCGGGCTTTTGCCGGTCTGCTTTTTGTAAAAACGGATAAAATAGGACACATCCGAAAATCCCAAATCCTCAGCGATTGCCGCCACCGTAACATCGGGATAGCTCAAAAGCACATTGGCTCTTTTAACTTTCAAATCGGACAGGTATTCTTTCGGGGACATGCCCGTTTCCTTGCGGAAAACACGCCTGAAATTAGCCTCCGACATGTGGCAAAGATTTGCCAGATGCGAAATTTTAACCGCCTCGGAAAGATAGTTTTCCGAGATGTATTCTATCGCTTCGTCCACAGGCGTTACTTTGCGTTTGCTCTCCCCTTTGTGCAGAGACATGGAAAACAGCATTTCGGTAATGGCAACTTTAAGCTTTGCGGGATACACATTTGCCTTGCGCGTCAATCGGTAGCATTGCATAAATTCCGCCTTCAAATCCGCATTCCGAACAACCGAAAACTGATTTGCCATCGGCAAGAGATTCCCTTTGCTGTCGGTAAGCTCAAAATTTATCATGCGGTCTCTGACGGGTAACCCGTCTGCATTATAAAAGGACATTTCGTAATTCGAGCCTTGTCCGATAAACAACGCGTCTCCCTTTTGCAAGCGCAAATCTCCGTTTGGAGTATGACAAATTGTCTCGCCCTGGCGGAACAGCAAAATACCCGAATCGGGACGGGGAAAATCTTTATAGCTAAAGGATTCTCCCTCCTGCCAGATTTGCGGAAGGGCACGGATGGCACCCACATTGTATTCATTTTTGTACAAATCCGCAAAGCAAATCATGTTTTTGCCTCCGTTTTACATTCTTTCGGGGATTTCGATGCCCAAAATGTCAAGCAATTCCTCCAAAAGGGCATACGCCATCTTAAGGGTTGCCACTCTGGATGCTTTTTTCGCTTCGTCAGGCTCGGAAAGCACTTTGTACTCGTGATAATAACGGTTTAACAGCACCGCAAGGGAGTAAATGTATTCCGCTAAAGTATTGGGTGCAAAATCCTCTGCAGACTGCCATACCGCGTAAGGGAATTCGGTTAAATACAGGAACAGTTCTCTCTGAATATCCCCCTCGGGCGGTAAGATTTCGCCGTCCGCTTCAATTTTCTTCAGAATAGACTTAATGCGCACCGCGCTGTACTGGATATAAGGACCTGTTTTACCCTCGAAAGAGCAGAATTTATCAATATCAAATACATAATCCTTGCTTCTGTGGTTGGAAAGGTCTGCAAATTTTAAGGCACCGATACCAACTTTTCTTGCAATCTCTTTCATTTCCTCTTCCGAGATTTCGCCCGAAGTGATTGCCGCTTCCACCTTCTTATACGCTTCGCTTTCTAAGGTATTCAGCAGGTCCTCAAGACGCATTACGCCACCCTCACGGGTTTTATAGGGCTTGCCGTCCGCGCCGTTCATGGTACCAAAGCCTGCAAAGAACAAACGCACGCTTTCGGGTACAACTTCGGTTTTTTCCACCGTTCTGAACAACTGCTTAAAGTGGGTACCCTGACGGTTATCCACCACATACAAAATCAAATCGGGCTGTAATTCATTTTGTCTGTCAATGATGGTTGCAAGGTCTGTGGTACTATACAGCACCGCACCGTCGGATTTTTCCAGGATAAAGGGAGGCAGAGGGGGATTATCCCGTTCGTCGGTAATATCAATAACCAATGCACCGTCATCCTCATGGGCAAAACCGCGTTGTTTCAAATCCTCAATCATGGGACCTGTGATGTTTCTGGTGTCGCTTTCGCCCTTCCAGATTTCAAAGTTTACCCCAAGACGACCGTAATTGCGCTTTAAATCCTCTTTGGAAACCGCAAGCACGGTCTGCCAGATATCAAAGTAAATGCCCTCGCCCTTCTGGAGTTCATAGGTCAGGCGCTTGCATTCTGCCATAATTTCTTCGTTTTCTTTGGCTTCCTTGCTCTTTGCAGGATAGGTTTTTTCTAATACAGAAATGGTAATGTGCTTTTCTCTGTCCTCTTTGGTCTGAAGATTCTCGATACCAAACTGCTCGATAATACCCAGAATAACAATACCCATCTGCAGACCCCAGTCGCCAAGATGCACGTCACCTACTGCGTTGTGACCGCAATAATTCAAAATACGTTTTACGGTCTCGCCGATGATGGCAGAACGCAAATGCCCAACGTGCAAAGATTTTGCAACATTCGCACCGCCGTAGTCAATGACTACGGTTTCTTTCTTTTCCGCTTCATCAAAGCCGAATTTTTCCTTTTTTGCCATGTCCTTTACAAATTCGGTTAAAGCTTCATCTGTTACGGTCATGTTCAAAAAGCCGGGCGGGCAAGCTTCTACCTTCTGGAAAATTTCGTCTTTTTCCAGAATTGCCGCCACTTCACCTGCAATATCCAAGGGCTTCTTTTTATAAATTTTTGCCGCAGGCAATGCACCGTTGCACTGGTACTGGCAAAGGTCGGGACGGTTAGAAACCGTAACAAGCCCAAACTTTTCCTCGTAACCGCAGGACACAAATGCCGTCTTTACTTTTTCAGTCAATCTTTCTCTGAAAGTCATAAGTCTACTCCGTTCTATAGTTTTATATATTATATTACATTATACTATAAAAAAGCCAAATTGTAAAGTTTAATTTTCCCTTGCGTGATTTAAAAAAATATGCTATACTAAAAATAAGAAAACGAAAAGGAGTACAATATGATTACAAATAAACAGCGTGCCTATTTAAGAGGCTTAGCAAATCGTCTGCCTGCCCTGTATCAGATTGGCAAAAACGGCATTGACGAAACATTACTTAAAACCGTAGACGAGGCTTTGGAAGCAAAGGAACTGATTAAAGTGCATGTATTGGAAAACTGCGGAGAAAGCGCAAGAGACCTTTGTGATGCGTTAGCAGAGGCCTTGAATGCTGAACCGGTACAAACCATCGGCAGCAAATTTGTTTTATACCGCGAGTCGGAAAACAAAAAACAGATTGATTTAAAATCCTGCAAATAAGGAGATGTATAAAATGAAAAAATATATCGCACTTCTTTTGTGCGCCATTCTCATTTTATCCCTATGCAGCTGCAAAAAAGAAGTGGCAGCAAAAAAAGAAATCACCCTGCTTTGCTGTGCCGAATATTTAACCGAAGACCTTTTAAAGAGCTTCGAGAAAGAGTACGGCATCACCGTAAAGGTAGAACAACTGCTCTCTGAAACCGAAATTTCCGAAAAGCTCAAGGCTGACCCGACAGGATATGATTTAGTCATCGCTTCGGATTATACCGTAAACGAATTGCGTCTTTTAAATCTTCTGCAGCCCATGGACAGAAACAAAATTGAAAATGCCAAAAACCTAGACCCTGCCTACAGCAACTTTTATTTTGACCCCAAAAACGAATACACCATTCCGTTAAATGTTGCGGCAGTGCTTGTGGCATATAATAAAAAGACCTGTCCCTTAAAAGTAAAAAGCTATGCAGATTTACTGAACCCGAAGCTGAAGGATCAGATTGTCTTTTTAAACAGCTCCAATGTTTTGGCAGGCATTTCCAATCTTTACATGGGTTTAGACCCCATCAGTATCGAAAAGCTTTCAGAACTTCCTGCCCATCTTACCGCCTTTGCGGAAAACACCCAAAGCGTGCACGACTATGCAGCCCAGGAGATTTTAGCCTCAGGCAAAGCATCTGTTGGTGTCATGTTTAATCCTCAGATTGCAGAAGCAATCCAAAAAAACAAGGATTTACAGCTTGTCTATCCCGAGGAAGGATTTATTCTCGCCGCAGATGCAATTGCCTATTGCAGTCTGGACGAGCCCAACATTTCCGCAACGCAGTTTGTAAATTATCTGCTGACCGACACGGTAAACGCAAAAATGATTCAGAATCTGAGCGGTTGCCCGACCATAAAAGGCTCTGCAGAGAAAATGGACAAGGCTTATGCCTCTGTCATGGGAAACATTTTAGATTCTGCGCAGATTCAGAACGGTCATTTTTTCTGTAAAATCGCGCCCGAAATTCAGCGCGAGTTTGACAACCTTTACATTGAAAGCTTCAGAGAACATCTGATTAATCTGCAGATGGCATACGAAGCTGAAGAGCAGGCTGCCTTAGAAGCAGAACAGGCAGAACAGGCAGAACAGGCACAGCAGGCAGAACAAGCTGAAAACCAAGAATAAACATAAAAGGCTGAACAAAATCCGTTCAGCCTTTTGTTTTTACTTAAAATAAGTTTCTACTACCGCAGGCATTCTGCTTGTGTCCATAGAAACACCGCCGCTTACAGGCGCGCTCCAACTGAAGGGCATTTCAATGGTTTGCATACCGTCTGCCATTGCCGCTTTTAAAAGATAGCTTACGGCACTGCCTGAGGTTACGGTGGTTTCCATGTTTTCGCCCAGCACATTCATAATATCAGGCACCTGCAACGCATAGCCAAGCTTTGCCTTCTGGGCAAACGCGGCTTTTAAAAATCTTCTTTGTACACGCGTGCGCTGGATATCCGCTGCACCGTATCCACGGAAACGAAGAAGCTGTACCGCTTCCTGTCCTGTAAGAAGCTGATGCCCACGGGTTAAATGTATGTACAAATCCTGCACCGGGTCTTCATAGTCCATATCCTGCGGAACATAAAACATAACACCGTCCAGCTCGTCCACAATACCTGCCACCGCTTCAAAATTGGTACGCACATAATCGTGAATTTCAATACCCGTCAGATCCTGCACCGCCTGCACCACCGCATCATCGCCGTTATTCATGGCACTGTTGATTTTTACGGTACTGCCGCCGATTACCGCACAGGTGTCACGGGGCACAGACATCAGATTAATGGACCCGTCCCCATCCGGGAAGGACGCAATCATCATAACATCCGAACGCATGCCGCTGGCATCGGTACCCACAATCAGCACATTCTTTCTGCCACCATGGCTGTCCGCCAGTGCAGACAATTCCAGTGCATTGTCCAGAGCACTGCCCAGCATAAAATACATATACACGCCCGTTGCGATGACTGCAATCAATAAAAGCACCACAATGGTCCATATAATTTTTACAGTTTTTCTCATATATTCTCAGCTCCTTGCCGATAGAATCCTTCTAACAAAAAACAACATACATATTAAGTATACCACATTTTATGACTTTTGTCAATTTTCGCAAAAAGTCCGTCGCCAACGCGACGGACTCAGCGTGTCGATAAACCTATCGACACGCTGTAGACTTAAGAAAAAGGAAGTTATATTTTGTCAATTTGAATTCGTCGGCGTACAGAGGTACGGTAGAGTTCAAATTGACAAAAAGCAAGCAATGGAGCGGAATCCTCGA
>JAFQQW010000003.1 GCA_017410375.1 Clostridia bacterium
TATCAATACCCTCGGCTTTTAATTCGTCCGAAATTGCTTTGATGTACTGTTTCAGGAAGGAAATATATTCGGGGGAATCTGCAGATACATGCCAGCCGAACATATAGTCGGTCTTGCCGTTTTCGGTAACCATGATGTTGGGCGCACATTTTGCACCCCACTGGGAAAAGAGGTGTGCCAGTTCATAGTATTTAATACCGCTCTTTTTGCAGATGTTTACAAAACGCTTGAATTTGGTAAAATCAAAGGTGTAAGTATCGCCGTTTTTCTCAATGTCAATCAGCTGAACGCAAGGGCGTGCTGTGCCGATTTCGGTATCTAAAGGCGGAGTGTGTGTCGGCACTAAAATCATGTTCACGCCAACACTTGCCGCTTTTTGAATGTAATCTTCAATGAGTGACCAATGTGCTTCAGAGTAAACATCTACATTGTGCTGGGTTGCAATGCAGTCTGCGTAAAACCAGCGGGTGTAAATGGTTTTTTGTGCAGGAATTACCACATCTATAACTTCCAATTCCAGCTTAGAGCAAACCGTTAAGATTTCAGGCTCTTTAGTGGGGAAGGTGCTGTTTAAGGTTGCCTGAATGCGGATGTCGTACTTGCCTGCTTCTATGTCTTCGGGAATGTTTACATTTACCCATACGACGGTGTTGTGGGGCACAAGACGAATGATATTGCCTTGTTCTTCAATGGGAACAAGCACATCGGGCATAAAGCCCGGCTCTGTAGTGATAAATTCATCCGCATGGTCTTTCGCGTCCGGGTGATTGACCGGAACATCCATGTACACTTCCTTTTCCACAAAAAGTGAAACCGAGTCCTTTAAAGGGGAAATGACTTCAAGCTTTGCATAGCAACGGGGGTCGCATCTAAAGCAAATCTGATAAGACACGCGCTCGCCTTTTAAAGCTTTTCTTCTGATAAATTCTTCTTTGGGTAACACATCGTGAGACCGCACCTTTTCCAAAGGTGAAATCTGTTTCATGGTAAATTGCATACTGTATTCTCCTTTTTTGTGTATTTCGTCAACAGATAATTAAATTGACATTTACTTATCTTTATTATATAATGGATATAAAGACATTGGCAATGGATAAATAGAAAATAAAAATGGACTTTTCGTCGGAGAGGCGCGTATGCAGACACAAACGTATCACAGAGTAAGCTATATAAGTGAATCCAATATCCAAAATGAAGAGGTTGCCCTGCAGGTGAACTGTTGTGGGGCGCTTCGGATGAACCATGCCTTTGTGACCCATCACGACCGTGTGGATTATTATTATCTGTATGTGCTTCGGGGGGCGTTATGTGTGGGAGAAGAGACGGTAAACGGGGGCGAGGTGTATCTTTTTTCGCCCGATACACCGTACAGTTATGAAAACAAAGGGGATTTGGAATATCTTTGGGTTCATTTTACGGGAAGCCAGGCAAGAGCACTTTCAAATGAAGTGTTTGGTGGGCTGGATAAAAAGGTGCAAATCGGAAACCATGAGGATATTGAAAAGCTGTTTGAACGGCTGTTTCGGGAGTTCATGATTCGGGATAAGCAGTTTGAAACCATTTCGGAGAGCATCCTGCGAGAAATTCTGGCACTTACCGCACGGTATACTCAAGAGGTGGATGTGCCGTTAAAATCCATGGCATATATTCATCGGCATTTTGCTGAGAATATTGCGGTACAGACTCTTGCGGATAAGGAAAATATGGGACTTACCGCTTTCCGTGCAGCCTTTAAAAAGCATACGGGCGTGTCTCCCAATACCTATCTGATTGACTTGCGTGTGCAAACTGCTTGTCTGTATTTATCCGATACCACCGAGAGCGTAAGCGATATTGCATTAAGAGTCGGCTACACAGACCCCTACTATTTCAGCCGCATATTTACAAAGAAAATGGGCGTTTCTCCATTACGATACAGAAAAAAGAGTAAGACTTAAGCCTTACTCTTTTTTCTGTATTTTATTTCCGTAATGATAATCGAAATGATGGATAATGTGTTGCTGATAATGGACGAAATAGAAAGGGTAAGGATTCCGTAAATCAGCCACAATGTCACGCCAGGAAGATTGAATTTGCGGACGTTGTGCGGATCTGTACACCAAAAACCGATGATGGCAAGACATGACCCGACAAGAGGCAAAATACCCTTGATGCTGTCCTGCGTGAGTATTGTACAGACAGCACTTACGATGCAAAAGAAAACAGGAATGTATGCAGATGATGCCCATTTTTTGTTTCCTTTTTGGGAAAACACCAGATTCCTTGCAACATTTACGGTGTTAATTGCACCGCCCGAGGGTTCGCCAAGCATGAAAAAGTGTACAGCCCACAATAAGTCCGAAATGGCTTTGGAAAAGATGATTTTTTTACGGTCATTGAACAAAAACGTAAAAAAGGCAATAATCATCGGAATAAAGCCGATTATCTGGGCGGTTATGTATATGGGATTATTTAACATCTTCAGGTGCCTCGCCGAAATCCGGAATATCTAACAGCACACCGCCCTGCTTTGCGGATTCGTGTGCAATCAGACCGGGAATGGTGAAACGCGCCGCTTTCCACGCGTTTACATAGGGCATTTTACGTTCTGCTACACAAGTGCAGAAGTCATCAATTAAAAGCTGATGGGATGCCATGTGTCCATTGGTTTGGGGCATTTCTTTGTAAGAATCGGGCAGGCGGTCAGCTTCTTTTTGCTGAATGGGTGCAAAGTCGCACCATTGCCAGGTGTGGTTGGCTACATTCTGTTTATAGTCCGGGTCGTTTTTGTGCTTGGTCATTTCAGCCGGATTTACATAGTCGCTCACATCCTCGATGTCTACACCCTTTTTGGTAAGACGGGTAACTAAGTGCTGTGCGTTATTAAACTGGTAAGAAGCTTTTGTGCCGTAAAAACCCGATACAAACGAGCTGGGCGCTTTGTAACCGATACGACGGCATTCGGATACTCTTGCAAAACCGCCGTTGCTTAAGTGCATCATAGAAAATTCATTGGAAAATACGTTGTCCCAGGGGTTTTTGCCTACTGCGAAGGGGGTATTTTCTTCTTTGTCCACATAGCCCACTGCGGAAACCTTTGTGGCATAGGCATTTGCCGCATTTAAAATCATTGCGGTGGAGTGGGTGGGATAGTAAAAGGGCGGAACAGCAGAAGCGGGACGGTCTGCCTGGAAGTCTGCGTGGAAATGGCTTAAATCGTGGAAATACTGGGACTCACCGTAAACGAAGTTGCCGAAATCGCCTCTTTCGTGCGCTTCCTTACAGTACATGGAGCTGGGATAATACACGCAGGTTTCGCCCATCATATAGATTTTCCCTGTGCGTTTTACAGCATCAATAATGCGCTTGCAGTCTTCAACCGAAATTGCCATGGGCACAGCGGAATATACGTCCATGCCTGCATCCAAAGCGCGAACAACCAGATCACCGTGGGTGTGGCGCTGGGTAAAGATTGCGACGGTATTGATACGGCTGTCTTTCAAAACATCTTCAAAGGTTTCAATGATTTCCGCACCAAATTTTTCGGAATAGTTCTCGGCTCTGGAGCGATCCAGATCGCATACATAAACCGCTTCTACGGTCGGATGTGCCTGAAACAGCGGAATGAAATGCTGAGAAAATTCACCGCAACCGATAACTGCCACATTTGTTTTTTTCACACAAAACACCTCTTTGTTTTTTTATTATTTTTCTTGATTATATCAAGGAGTTGTGCTATAATCAATGCAGAATACAAATAAAAAATTGGACAAAACAAAGATGGAGGAAGACCATGAAAGACAAAGAATTCAACCCGTGCGTGCGGTATGTGAATAAGGTTACCTACAAGGTCCCCTACGAAACATTTGTGTGTGCATTTGATTTTCGCTTGTTTTACGGCATTTCGGGTACCTTTTCGGTGGTGCTTCAGGAGAGATGTGAGACGCTTGATGCAGGGGATTTCATGACCGTGCCACCGGGTACGCCTTATAAAATTGAATGCGGTGCGGAAGAATGCGCATATTACATTGTGAATTTTGATTTTGATGCGTCTGCCATGGACATGCCTGTGCGTCCACCTGTGCCTGAAGGAGATTTTTCGGTGCAGGACATTACCTCTACAGCCTGCCGAAAGGCGTTTGAACTGCCTTGCGTAATCCGGCATGCGGAAGAAACAGAAACATTTATGGATGCGCTTTTTGAGTTATATCAAACGCCAAATTCTCCGCTCGGGTCGGGAATTATGAAGTGCATACTGGCAAAGGCGGAACAAATAAAAGAGTTGTCCGTGCTTGCACCTGAAAAGGAGAGATTGATTGGCAAAGTCAAACGATTTATTGAGCAAAATTTTAAAAATGATATTTCAAATGAACAGATTGCAAGTGTGACAGGTTATCATTCTTATTATTTAAATGCATTGTTCTTAAAGCATGAAGGGGTTACGTTACACAAATATTTAAATGGTGTGCGCATTAGAAAAGCAAAGGAAATGCTGCTGCATTCCGAAAAATCTGTTCTGGAAGTGGCAAACGATTGCGGTTTTCAGGATTCGGCATATTTTTCCCGCTATTTTGCCAAAACAACAGGTGTTGCACCAAAAGAATACCGAAAGCTTTCTAAATGAAAAAAAGCACCCGAATTTTTCGGGTGCTTTTTGTGTTGATTTTCGCTTGCAATTTTTGAGAAAGTGTGGTATACTGTACTTGCGACACAAGTAAATAACAAAACTGACATTGGTATGCATTTTTTTGTTTTGGCAAAAATGCATGCTCTGTTTCACATACCATTGTTAGTTTTGAAACAACCTTGTGTCGCAACTTGGGAGCCATGCGTTTTTCGTGCGTAGCTCTCAAGCTGCGCACTTTTTTATTGCGCGAGGATTCTTTCAAATGTTGCTACGCCACAAAAGCAAAAAGCACTCCAAGCGGAGTGCTTTTTGTATGTAAAGAAGATTATTTTAAGTTTTCTTCCAATTTTGCAAGCTGGTCTGCGATTTCCTTAGGCAATCTGTCGCCAAACTGTGCAAAATATTCTTTCTGATCTTTTACATCTTCCATCCAAACTTCCTTGTCAACGCTTAAGAGTTCTTTCAGAACGTCAGCATCCAAGTCAAGGTCGGTGGTGTCGATGTCGGTGGGCAGGTAACCGATGGGGCTTTCAACCGCATCTGCTTTGCCTGCGCAACGGTCTAAAATCCAGAGAAGAACGCGCATGTTGTCACCAAAGCCGGGCCACATGAAGTTGCCTTCTTCATCCTGTCTGAACCAGTTAACGTGGAAGATTTTCGGTGCTTTTTCTGCATCCATCTTCTTACCCATCTTCAGCCAGTGACCGAAGTAGTCAGCCATGTTGTAGCCAACGAACGGTTTCATAGCCATAGGATCGCGACGAACAACGCCAACTGCACCTGCAGCTGCTGCGGTGGTTTCAGATGCCATGGTTGCACCTACAAATACGCCGTGTTCCCAATCTCTTGCCTGGTATACCAACGGAGCGGTCTTAGCACGTCTGCCGCCGAATACGATTGCAGAAATCGGCACGCCCTGCGGATTTTCGAATTCAGAGGAGATGCAGGGGCAGTTTACAGCAGGCGCTGTAAATCTGGAGTTGGGATGTGCAAGCTTGTTGCCTGCAGCGGTATATTCTTTACCGTTTACTTCTGCACCCTTCCATTCGATTGCATTTTCGGGCGGATTCTTGTCTAAACCTTCCCACCATACGGTGTTGTTGTCTTTATTGATGGCAACGTTTGTGAAGATGGTGTTCTTCATGGTTGCCTGCAAAGCATTGTAGTTGGTCTTTTCGCTGGTACCCGGTGCTACGCCGAAGAAGCCGGATTCGGGGTTGATTGCGTACAGTCTGCCGTCTTCACCGATGTTGAGCCATGCAATATCGTCACCAACAGTCCAAACCTTATAGCCCTTCTTCTTTAAGTATTCGGGCGGAATGAGCATTGCGAGGTTGGTCTTACCGCAAGCAGACGGGAATGCTGCTGCGATGTATTTTACTTCACCCTGGGGATTTTCAAGACCTAAGATGAGCATGTGTTCTGCCATCCAGCCTTCCTGCATACCAAGATAAGAAGCGATACGCAATGCAAAGCACTTTTTGCCAAGGAGTACGTTGCCACCGTAAGCGGAGTTGATGGACCAGATGGTCTTATCCTGGGGGAACTGTACAATATATCTGTCATCGGGATTTACATCCTTCTTTGCATGCAGACATTTAACGAAATCATCGCTGTCGCCGAGGGTTTCCAAAACGGATTTACCGATTCTGGTCATGATAGCCATGTTAAGTACAACATAGATACTGTCGGTCAATTCAATACCGATTTTGGAGAAGGGAGAACCTACAGGGCCCATGGAGTAGGGAATTACATACATGGTTCTGCCTTTCATGGAGCCGGTGTACAAAGCGGTAAGCTTTGCATACATTTCGGTTGGGTCCATCCAGTTGTTGATCGGGCCTGCTTCTTCCTTGGTGGGGGTGCAGATGAAAGTTCTGTCTTCTACACGAGCTACGTCGTTTTCAGCTGTTCTGTGATAGTAGCAGCCGGGAAGAAGGTCCTGGTTTAATTTAATCATTTCGCCGGTTGCAACAGCTTCTGCACGGAGTGCTTCAAGCTGTGCTTCAGAACCGTCAATCCAAACGATCTGATCGGGGGTAGTCATGGCTGCCATTTCGTCAAGCCATGTTAATACTGCCTTGTTAGTGGTCATACGATTTCCTCCTTAAATTTGTTTATCAAATAATCCTATAGGGATATTTTTACATAAAATAATTCCAAATTTTCCCCTATTAAATGTTATATTCGACAAAACCTTTTTATTTCCTTTTTTTATTTTAATAAATTTGAAATTTTTATAAAGTCGGGAATAGACAATGTTTCTCCGCGTACCGTTTCGGGGAATCCGCACTCTGCAATAATTTCCTTGATGCGCGCTTTCCCAAGTTCGGGAAAACCTGTGGACAAGCCGTTGGCCAAAGTTTTTCTGCGCTGACCGAATGCGGCTTTTACTGTTCTGAAAAACACTTTTTTATCATCGGGCGAAAACTTCGGTGCTTCGGGAATGTCAAGGCGCAATACCGCAGAATCCACTTTCGGGGGCGGTACAAATGCACCGGCAGGAACAATTACTCTTTTTTCGGGGTTGGAATAATACTGCACCGCAACGCTGAGTGCACTGTAGTCTTTACTGCCCGGAAGTGCCACAATGCGGTCTGCCACTTCCTTCTGAATCATAATCACAATGCAGGAAATGCGGTCGCACTCTTCCAAAAGCTTCATAATAATCGGTGAGGTGATGTAATAGGGCAGGTTTGCCACAACCTTTACCTTTTCACCCTCGGGCAGGATTTCGTTTAAGTTGGTTTTTAAAATGTCACGGTTGATGATTTCCACATTGCCTGCATCTTTTGTAAGGTCGGCAAGCACGGGTACAATACCGCCGTCGATTTCTACTGCGATCACTTTTTTTGCCTGCTCTGCCATGCGGGTGGTGAGTACCCCGAGTCCCGGACCGATTTCTAATACCGTGTCCTCTTTGGTCAGCTCGGCGGAAGCCACAATCTGATTTAAAAAGTGGGCATCATAAAGAAAATTCTGTCCCAGACCTTTATGGAATATTAAGTTGTGCTGTCGCATAATCTCTTTGATTTGCGCAGGTGAGCTGATGTGTTCCATTTCGTTCCTCCCTGAAAAATTACATACACATATATTTTATCATATTATTTTGAAAAAAGCAATGCAAACAAAGTAATTTTGCAAAATTGTAAAGAATAGGTTTGTTGTATTTGAGAACAGAAAACTTATATACATTACTTGGACGAATTGATATACTAAAAACAACAGAAAGGGGATTGCTATGGGAAATCTGACTGTAAAAGGTGAAATGCTGGTTTTTAGAAAAAATGGCGAATATATTGAAATTGAGCCCTATGGTGAAAACATTTTTCGGGTGCGGGCAACAGCAAACGAACAAATTGAAGATATAAACTGGACACTTTTGCCTGCGAAAGAAACAAAAATTTTGTGGCAGGAAACATCAAATGGGTATAAAGCCCAAAACGGCTGTCTGGCCTTTGAAATGTTTTCTAACGGACAGTACCGTTGTTTGAAAGGTGAAAAAGAAATTTTTGCAAGTCAGACCTTTAAAAATGTGCATTCCGATGTGACCCGTTTATACTTGCCTGCAAGCGACGGCTTTTATAAAATCCGCGCAGGGTTTAAAGCTTATGATAATGAACATTTTTACGGTCTTGGACACGAATTTACCGATTTGTGGGATTTAAAAGGCGCTTCCTTGGATTTATGGCATTTTAACACCAAGTGTACCATTCCTTTTGTGTATTCCTCTAACGGCTATGGATTTTTATGGAACAGTCCTGCTATCGGACGGGTGGAATTTTCCAAAAACCGCACCCTTTGGGAAGCGGAAGAAGCAAAGCAGCTGGACTTTTTGATTATCGGTGGGGACACTCCTGCCGAGGTGATGAAGGGGTATGCAGAAATTTCGGGGTATGCGCCTAAAATGCCCGATTGGGCAACCGGCTTCTGGCAGTGTAAACTGCGCTATCTGACCCAAGACGAAGTGCTGTCGGTGGCAAGGGAATATAAGGAGAGAGGCATCAGGCTTTCTTCTATTATTATTGATTATTTTCATTGGACCGAGCAGGGTGAGTTTCAGTTTGACCCCAAATACTGGCCCGACCCCAAGGCTATGGTGGACGAGCTTCGTTCCATGGGTATTGAGCCGATTGTATCGGTCTGGCCGACGGTGCATCGGAATACCAGATATTTTAAAGAATTAAATGAAAAAGAGTTACTGGTGCGTACCGAAAAAGGCTCTTTTGATGTATTTGATTTTCACGGCCCCGTAACGTATTATGACATGACCAATCCCAAGGCACGGGAATTTGTCTGGAATTTAATTAAGAAAAACTATTTTGATTTAGGTATTAAGACTTTCTGGCTGGATGTGGCAGAGCCTGATATTTATCACGATGCGGATTTCGGGAATCTGCGGTATGCTATGGGTAACGGCAATCAGTGCAGCTCCATTTATCCGTATTATTATCAGAAAATGTTTGTTGACGGTTTGAAAGCTGAGGGAATAGAGGATATCTGCTTGCTTACCCGTTGCGGATGGGTGGGCAGTCAGCGTCAGCACGCACTCATCTGGTCAGGGGACATTCCTTCTAAATTTGAAAGCTTAAAAATCTCCGTGCAGGAGGGTTTAAACATGGCAATGAGCGGTATACCCTGGTGGAACAGCGATATCGGCGGTTTCGGTGGCGGTGACGGCGAAAGCGACTATTTCAGAGAGCTGATTGTGCGATGGTTCCAGTTTGGTGTATTTTGTCCCGTAATGCGGTTACACGGTGTGCGTAAATTTTACGGTGAACAAGACTCTGAATTGTTAGAGCCGACAGGCGGTCCGAATGAAATCTGGGTGTGGGGCGAAAGGAATTACGAAATCTTAAAAGATTTAATTGCTCTGCGTGAGCGGTTAAGACCCTATGTTGCAGAGCAGATGACGCATGCATCCAAAACGGGTACGCCCGTGATGCGTCCCATGTTTTATGATTTTAAAGAAGAAATCTGCTACAGCTTAGATGAGCAGTACATGTTCGGACCGGATATTTTGTTTGCACCTATTGTAAAGCAGGGGCAGACCGAGCGGGAAGTATACCTGCCCGAGGGCGAAGAATGGGTGGATGTGCACACCAGGGAAGTTTTTAAAGGTGGCAGGTGGATTTGCCGTCGAGCAGAACTTTCGTCGTTTATTGCCTTTGTAAAAAAAGGCAAAAAGGTGCTTGAAGTATTTTAATATAGAAAAAAATCAAGTTTTTTTTGAAAAAATCTGAAAAAAGACTTGATTTTTTTGTTTATTTCTGTTATACTACTATGGCGGTAAAAATACGCACGCTTAAATACAAGGTAGCCGGTGCCAGAAAATTGGTCGTTACCAAGGATGATTTTAAGCGGAGGAAAAATTATTTTATTAACCACGGAGGTGTTGAAAATGGCAGTTATTTCTATGAAACAATTGCTCGAAGCAGGTGTTCACTTCGGTCACCAGACCAGAAGATGGAACCCCAAAATGGCAGAGTATATCTTTGCTGAAAGAAACGGTATCTACATCATTGACTTGCAGAAAACCGTAAAGAAAGTGGAAGAAGCTTACGATTTCGTAAGAGACATCGCTGCAAACGGCGGTGAAGTTCTGTTTGTTGGTACCAAGAAACAGGCACAGGATTCCATTAAAGAAGAAGCAGAACGCGTTGGCATGTACTATGTAAACGCAAGATGGTTGGGCGGTATGCTCACCAACTTCGGTACCATCAAAAAGAGAATTGAAAGATTAAAACAGCTCTACAAGATGGAAGAAGAAGGTACTTTTGAACTTCTCCCCAAAAAGGAAGTTACAAACCTTAAGAATGAAGAAGAAAAGCTCGAAAAATATCTCGGCGGTATCAAAGAAATGAAAGATATCCCCGCTTGTATGTTTATCGTAGACCCCAAAAAGGAAAAGATTGCTGTTCAGGAAGCACACAAATTAAACATTCCGATTGTTGCTATCGTTGATACCAACTGCGATCCGGAAGAAGTTGACTTCCCGATTCCCGGCAATGACGACGCAATCCGTGCAGTAAAACTGATTGCATCCACCATTTCCAACGCAATTTTGGAAGGCAGACAGGGCGAATCCTTTGCAGTAGCAGAAGATGACGCTGAAGAAGCTGTTCAGGAATAATTCAATTCTTTAGGGAGGTAAAATATTATGGCATTTACAGCTAAAGATGTAATGAAATTAAGAGAAATGACCGGTTCCGGTATGATGGACTGCAAAAAGGCATTGACCGAAACTGATGGCGATATGGACAAGGCAATCGAATTCCTGCGTGAAAAGGGTTTGGCTACCGCTGCTAAAAAAGCAGGCAGAATCGCTTCCGAAGGTATTGTAAAAACTTACATGACCGACGACAAGAGCGTTGCTGTATTGGTTGAAGTTAACTCTGAAACCGACTTCGTTGCAAAGAATGACGAATTCTTGTCTTTCGTTGATGTTGTAGCTAAGGCTGTTGCTGACAACAACCCTGCTGACGTTGACGCTTTGAAGGCTATTGAAGTAAACGGTGCAACCATTGGCGATACCCTTACCGCTTTGATTGCAAAAATCGGCGAAAACATGAACATTAGAAGATTTGCTCGCGCTGAAGGTAATGTTTGCACATACCTCCATGCTGCAGGCAGAATCGGTGTATTGGTTGAAGCTGAAGGCGCACTCGATACCGAAGAAAAGTATGAAGCTGCTCGCGATATCGCAATGCAGGTTGCAGCAATCAACCCCTTGTATCTTTCTAAGGATACTGTTCCGGAAGCTGATCTGGAACACGAAAAGGGCATCATCTTGGCACAGATGAAGGAAGATCCGAAGAACGCAAACAAGCCCGAAAACATTTTGGAAAAAATGCTCGGCGGTAAAATCAACAAGTTCTTCGAACAGAACTGCTTACTCCAGCAGGCTTTCGTTAAAGACGACAAGCAGGTTGTTGAAAAGTACTTGGCTTCTAAGGGCGTTAAGATTGTTAACTTCGTTCGTTTCGAAAAGGGCGAAGGTCTCGAAAAGAGAGAAGACGATTTTGCGGCTGAAGTTGCAAGCATGACTAAATAATTAATGTCAAATGAAAAACTCCTGACCATTTGGTCAGGAGTTTTTTTGTGTGCAACGAAAACCACGCGATAGTTGAACTTGTAAAGTAAAAGTAGACACTAAAAACCACGAATTACACAAACCCTTGTTCAATTCTATATTGAACAGGGGTTTTATAATTTAATTTGTATGATAATCTTTCGTTATTAAAGTAA